>CADCUW010000513.1 GCA_902805985.1 uncultured Rubrobacteraceae bacterium | reverse complement strand
GGGCGGCGGGGCCTTGCTGCTCGGCATCCTCGTCGTCCGGTTCGTGGTCCTCTCTGTGGTCATGACCTACTTCTACAACCGCGTGGGGGGCAGCACCCTCATCGCCATCGCCATGCACGGGCTCCACAACGACTCGGTGTTCTTGCAGGGCAGGATCTCCGCGGAGGGGCTCCGTCCTTACGTGATAAGCGAGCTGACCCTGCTCGCGCCCATCGTCGCCGTCGCCTGCGTCCTGCTCCTCTCTACCGGGAGCCGGCTCGGTCTCGAAGAGGGGAAGTAGGGGAGCCGCCCCCGTCTAGCGCCGCTTCTTGCGGGGGCGGAACTCGGCGGCGAGGTGCTCGACGGGCTCGCCGTTCCTGAGGTGACCATCGACGATCTCGGGGGCGTCGGCCTCTATCAGGCCGAGGTACCATGTCCCGGAAGGGTAGACGATGGCGTTCGGGCCGTGCTTGCAGAGGCCGAGGCACTCCACCGAATCTATCCGGACGTCGCGGTTCATGTCAGCGGTACGCAACTCGCTCTTTAGCGCCTTCTGGACGTCCTTCGAGCCGCGCTTCTTGCAGTCGCCGCCCTTGCAGACGAGCACGTGGGCGTCGTAGTCGCGGACCTTGGCGTCCGGCTTGGTCATGGCGGCCAGATCTCCACCTCTCCCGGCCTTCTTGCCCTTCTTCTTCGGCATGAGTTCCCCCGCTTCTAGCGCCGGCCCGTGGCGTGCGCGTATCTCGTACAGCGTGAAAAACCGTGCTTGACGCGGCGAATATATCACCCCCGAGCGGGGGACGGTATCATGGGTGGTATTAGTGTTCACGCTGCGCGGCGGGGGGCCAGGATTTGAGTCGTTATTCGGTCATAGACGTTGGTTCGAACACGATCCACCTCCTCGTCGGAGAGGTCGAGGGTGGGGAGGTTCTGCCCGTCACGGGGGAGAAGTTCTCGGCCAGGCTGGGGGCCGGCGTGGAGAAGACGGGACGCCTGGAGGAGGGGCGGCTCGCGCTCGCGGCCGAGGCCATAAACTTCTTCTCCCGGATAGCCGCCCTGAACGGCGCCCCCTCGCCCGAGGTGCTCGCCACGAGCGCGGTCCGGGATGCGGAGAACGGTGACGAGCTCGTGGACCGGGTGGGGGAGACGACGGGGCTTAAGATGCGCCTCATCTCGGGCAAGAAGGAGGCCGAGCTCGGCTTCCGGGGCGCCCTCTCCGCGCTCCACAAGCGTCCAGAGAAGGTGGTCGTGGTGGACCTCGGTGGGGGCTCCGCGCAGCTGATCCTGGGCGATGAGTCCGGGGAGATAGAGGAGCGGGTCTCGCTGCCGCTCGGCACCAACCGCACCACCGAGCGCTTCGTGCGGGCCGACCCGCCCACGGACGAGGAGCTGGAGGGGCTGCGGGATCACGTGTCGAAGATGCTGCCCGCCTGGGACGTCGGGGAGGCGCCCGTGGTGGCCGTCGGCGGGTCGGCGCGGGCGATGCTCAAGGTTACGAGTGATGCGCTCACGGCTGAACGTTTGCGGAAACTGTCGGGGGAGATCCGGACGCGGCCATCCGGGTTGCTCGCCAGGGAGCATGGGCTGACGCCGGAGCGGGCGCTGGTGTTGCCGGCGGCGATCACCACGCTCGCCACGGTACTGGAGACCTACGGAAAAAACGAGTTGACGGTGGCGCGCGGCGGCATCAGGGAGGGCACCCTGCTCGCGCTCGCCGAGAGGGGGGAGATATGACCGACGTTGCGCGCAGGCCGAGCCTCTCGGACCCGAAGCTGTACATCAACCGCGAGCTCTCCTGGCTCGGGTTCAACGACAGGGTGCTCGAGCAGGCCCGCGACGAGCGTCACCCGTTGTTAGAGAGGGTGCGGTTCGTCGCCATCTCAGAGACCAACCTCGACGAGTTCTTCATGATCCGGGTCGCAGGTCTCCAGCAGCAGGTCGCCTCGGAGCTGCCGAACCCCGTCCCGGACGGGATGACCCCGGAGGAGCAGCTCTCCCGAATAAAGAAGCGCACCGACGAGTTCTTCGAGGAGCGGCGCACCATCCTGAACAAGGATCTCATCCCCGCCCTGGAGAAGGAGGGCATCAAGGTGGTCGCCCACAAGAAGGTGCGGGCCGCCGAGAAGCGGGGGCTCAGGGAGCGGTTCGTCAGGGACATACTGCCGATCCTGACGCCGCTGGCCATAGACCCGGCCCACCCTTTCCCCCACATCTCGAACCTCTCCCTGAACCTGCTCGTCGTCATAGAGGAGGAGGAAGGGCGCAGGGTCATGGCGCGGGTAAAGATGCCCACGACCATCGACCGCTTCGTCAGGCTGCCGGAGGCGGAGCACGGCCCCGACGAGCGGCCGGAGCTCAGGTTCGTGCGGGTCGAGGAGATCATCGCGGCCAACCTGGACGAGCTCTTCCCCGGCAAGAAGGTCTCGGCAAGCTACGTCTTCCAGGTAACGCGCAACGCGGACTTCGTCATAGAGGAGGACGAGGCCTCCGACCTCTTGCAGGCCATAGAGGACGAGCTTGAAGGCCGCTGGTTCGGCCAGAGCGTCAGGCTCGTGGTCTCGGACGAGATGCCCGAAGACCTCGTGGAGTGGCTCGCCGGCAACCTCAAGCTGCGCGAAGACTCCGTGTTCGCCGCCCCCCACCCGATAGGGCTGGCGGACCTTGAGGAGCTCACGCACCTGGACCGGTCCGACCTTCTCTACCCACCCATCTCGCCGCGGGTGCCGCAGGAGATTCGGAACGCGCGGTCGATCACCCAGGCCATCCGCAACGGCGACATACTCCTCTACCACCCCTTCGACTCGTTCTCGCCGGTCGTCGACTTCGTCCGGGCCGCCGCCAACGACCCGGAGGTGCTCGCGATAAAGCAGACCCTCTACAGGGTCGGGTCGAACTCGCCCATCGTCGAGGCGCTCTCAGAGGCCCGCGACGAGCAGACGCAGGTCGCGACGCTGGTCGAGCTCAAGGCCCGCTTCGACGAGGAGCCGAACATAACCTGGGCGCGGCAGCTTGAGGCGCGGGGAGTGCACGTCGCCTACGGCATCGTCGGGCTCAAGACGCACGCCAAGATCTGCCTCGTCGTCCGCCGGGAGGGGCACGGCCTCAGGCGCTACCTCCACCTCGGCACCGGCAACTACAACCCCGGCACCGCCCGCATCTACACGGACTTCTCGTACTTCACCGACGATGAGAAGCTGGCCGAGGACGGCTCGGACCTCTTCAACTACCTCACCGGCTACTCCGAGCACGAGGAGTACCAGGAGCTCCTCGTCGCCCCTGTGGCCATGCGCGAGCGCATCATACAGGGGATCGAGGAGCAGACCGAGAAGGCGAAGAACGGGGAGCCGGCCAGGATCACCTGCAAGACAAACTCGCTCACCGACCCGCAGATAATCGAGCTGCTCTACGAGGCGTCGCAGGCTGGGGTGAGGATAGACCTGATCGTGCGCAGCATCTGCTGCCTGAGGCCCGGCGTCGAGGGCGTGAGCGAGAACATCCGCGTCGTCTCCCTGGTGGGGCGCTTCCTGGAGCACGCCCGCATCTTCGCCTTCGGCGCGGAGGAGGAGAGGATCTACCTCGGCAGCGCAGACCTGATGCAGCGCAACCTCGACCGGCGCGTGGAGACGGCCTTCCCCCTCCGCGAGCAGCGCCACCGCGACAAGGTCCGCCGCCTCCTCGACCTCCAGCTCGCGGACAACGCGAACGGCTGGGAGCTCAAGACCGACGGCGAGTTCGAGCGCCGGCGCCCTGGAGGGGACGAAGAGTCGCTGGACAGCCAGGCGGTCCTGCTCAGGGACGGTTTCTAGGGCGTAAGGCGGGTGAGAGGTCTGGAACGATGACGGCGGGCTGGGCGCCCCTGGCGATCTCCGTCGGGCTCTGCGCGGCGGTCGCGGTTCTGGAAGGGTTCCTGACGGGGAGCGGGCTAAAGGATTGGTACCCGCACCTGAGAAAGCCGTGGTGGCATATCCCGCTGTGGGCCTCTATTGTGATCGGCCTGATCGTCTACGCGATCGATGGCTTCGTGGCCTACCGGGCTCTGACGGCGGTTTCGCCCGTGGGGGACAGGGCGGTTGCGTTGACGGCTCTCGTCGTCGTGATGGTGCTGAACGCCCTCTGGAACTACGCCTTCTTCGAGTACCGCAGCACCCTGGTCGGATTTCTCGGGTTGATCGGGTTTCTGGGGCCGCTCTTCGTGCTCCAGACGGTCTTGTTCGTCTACGACCCGGTCGCGGCGTGGGTTCACCTGGCCTACACCCTCTACGTGCTGGCGTACGACGTTCCGCTGTTCTACACGATCCGGCGCCTCAACCCCGGGCGCTGATCGCCGGATGGGACTCGGGGCTTATTCGACCTCCTGTAGACCCGTGATCCCCACGCGCCTGACGCTCGGGAGGGCGGAGATCTCGCCGAGTATGTCCTGGACGGACCGGCCCGGCGGGATGCGCAGTTGGAGTTCGTAGCTTGCCTGCCCGGCTTCGATCTCCGCGTCGGTGTTGCGGATCCTCACATCTCGGCTCTCGATGATCTCGACCACCCTTGAGATCTCCGCGCCCGCGTCCGTGAATTGGATGCTCAGGACGCCGAAGGCTGTGCGGAACCGCGAGACGACGTAGACCCTGACCCCGCGTAGCAGGTAGAGCGCGACGAGCACCACGGCGGTAGTGGCGACGGCGCCGAAATAGTAGCCGGCGCCCGAGGCCAGGCCGATGGCCGCCGCGGCCCACAGGCTGGCGGCCGTCGTGAGCCCCCGGACGTCGAGGCCCCGGCGAAGGATCGCGCCGGCCCCCAGGAACCCGACGCCCGTGACGACCTGCGCGGCGATCCTCGTCGGATCGAACTGGACACCCCGTCCCTCGCTCTCAAGCGCCGCCCGCGTGAACTCCGCGAACCCGTAGGCCGAGACGAGCGTGAAGAGCGCGGCGCCGAGGCCGAGGAGTATGTGGGTTCTGAAGCCCGCCGCCTGGTCACGCGTCTCGCGCTCCAGCCCGATCAAACCGCACAGGACCACGGTCGCGAGCAACCGCGCCACCACCTCCGCGTACGAGATCGTCAGGTCTTCCACGCGAACCACCCTTGAGAGGACCGCCCGCGCCTTCGCAACGCGGCATGTCGAGCGGAATATACGGGTCTGAGACCGCGCTTTCAAACCCTCGCCGGCTACAACTTATTGTGTACAAAACGACCACGTTTGCTATATTTCGTATCTGTTGACTCGCCGCCCGGCGTGGCGGCCAAAGGGGTGAGGCTGAATGGCGCAGCAGAGGAGCAGGCAGAAGTCGTCCGGCGGCGGAAGGTCCGGTGGAAGGAAGTCTTCCGGCAGAACCCCCGCGAGAAGGCGTTCTCCGGTCGACCATCACGAGCTGGAATGGCAGTTCGACGCGACGGAGCTTGAGTCCGTCGGCGCCTGGCTCCGGCAACATTCTTCGGGGTCGGGGCTCGTGGTCGAGCCCGAGTCGGAAGAGAAGATCACCGACACCTACTACGATGCTGGGGACTGGCGCTTCTACCGGGCCGGCTACGCCCTGCGCGTCCGGAAGGCCGGGAGCAAGGCCGAGGCGACGATGAAATCCCTCTCACCCGCCGAGGGCAACGTCCGGCGGCGGCGCGAGATCACCGAGCCTCTGGGCGACGATAAACCGGCGACCCTGGGCAAGGCGCCAGGCCCGGTCGGCGAGCGCGCCCGCTCCCTCCTGGGCGGCCTTGATGCGCGGCCGATGTTCGAGGTCCGCACCCGCCGCCAGAAGTTCGCGCTCATGCTGGAGGACACCACGGGCGAGTCGGAGAACGGCGCGTCGGCCAGCCGGGTCCGCATCGGCGAGGTCCTGCTCGACTCCTCGGAGATACCGCTCGGAGGGGGCAGGGAGGCTGCCCACCTCAACCGGGTCGAGGTCGAGGTCGGCGTGGGTACCGCCCCGACGCCGGACCTGCGCGGCTTTGTGGACGAGATGCAGTACGCCCTGGACCTCAAGCCGGCCTCCATCTCCAAGTTCGAGACGGGGCTCTACGCCACGGGCCTCAGCCCCGGCGGTGACACCGGGGCGGGTCCCACGGAGATAGGCCCCACCATGACCCTTGGCGAGGTGGCGTTCGCCGTGCTGCGCCGGCAGTTCGCCAAGATGCGGGCCTACGAGCCCGGCACCAGGATCGGCGAGGACCCGGAGGCGCTCCACGACATGCGCGTTGCGACGCGCCGGATGCGGGCCGCCATGAAGGTGTTCGAGGGCGCGCTGCCAGAGAGGGCCAGGTGGTTCCGTGAGGAGCTCCGGTGGGTGGCGCGCTCTCTGGGAGAGGTCAGGGACCTGGACGTCCAGATAGATCGCCTCGAATCGTGGAGAGACGAGGCCGACGAGGAGAGGTCGGAGTTTCTGGGCAAGATCCTCGACATCCTGGGCAAGCGGCGCGCGGAGGCCCGCGGGCGCATGCTCCAGACGCTCGACTCCGCACGCTACGAGCGCCTGGAGACGTCCTTCGGCGAGATGCTGCAGCGCGGCCCCGGCACCGAGCGGGAGCTCGCGCAGGGCAACGGCCACAGCCTCCAGGGCGAGCCCGTAACCTCAGCGGCGCCGGATCTCATCTCCGCCCGCTACCGCAAGTGGCGCAAGGCCGCCAAACGCCTGGACGAGTCATCGCCGCCGGATGACTTCCACGACCTGCGCAAGAAGGGCAAGCGGCTCCGCTACACCCTGGAGTTCGTCTCCGAGGTCTACGGCAAGCCCGTCGCGGCCCTGGTCTCACCCCTCAAGGCGCTGCAGGACGACCTCGGCGACCACCAGGACGCCATCGTCGCCGCCGGGACCTTGCGGGAACTGGGCACGACGACGGAGGGTACGCGGGTCCCCCGGGGCGCCGCCTTCACGATGGGCGTCTTCGCAGAGCGCTACCTGCGGGAGGCCGCCGGAATACGCGCCAAGGTGCTCGGGTCCAAGCCGCTTCCAGCCCTCGCCGGGGGCAAGGGCTGGAAGGACTTCGAGAAGGTCATGAAAGAGGCCGCGAAGAGCACGCAGAAGGCAAAGGGCTCCGAAAAGATCGCGCGCTGACCCCTCGTGGACCTCTACCTGGTACGCCACGCCAACGCCCACGACCGTGACCCGGAGCGCTGGCCCGACGACTCCCTGCGCCCGCTCACCCCGCAGGGCGAGGAAGATTTCCGCCGTTCGGCCAATGGTCTCGCCCGTTTAGCGCCGCGGGTGGACGTGCTCCTCAGCAGCCCCTTCGAACGGGCGTGGCGGACGGCCGAGCTTCTGGCCGAAAAGGAGGGCTGGCCCGACCCGAAGTCCTGGACCCCGCTGGAGCCGACGCTCCCGCCGGAGAAGGCAGCCTACGCCCTGGAAGCCTACGAAGAGGCGGATTTCGTGGCCGTCGTCGGCCACCGGCCGGGCCTGCACGAGCTGGCCTCCTACCTGCTAACCGGGGAGGCCGACGGCGCCGAGATCACTATAAAGAAGGGCGGCGTCGTCTGCGTTCGCTTCTCGGGTCCGTTCGCGCCCGGCGCCGGCCAACTACGCTGGCTCGCGACCCCGAAGATCCTGCGCGCCATGACCGGCGAATAGAATAAAGCGGTCGGCCCTCAGCTTTAGTTCTGCTGAGGGCCGACCGCTGAGAATCTGGCTGCTCTAGAGTTACTAGACCTTGTCGGCGCGGACCACGTAGCGGACGTTCCAGTTGGGACCCTCGGACCAGTAGTCCCCGTAGTCCTCGATGCACGTCTGCAGGCTCACGACGTCCCGGCCGACGGGGGCGGTCACGGAGAGGTCGGTGATCGGGACCTCCAGGATCTCGCTAACCGCGTAGGTGTAGGTCTTGCCGTTGGCGTCGGTGAGCAAGACCTCATCACCGATGCCGAGCGAGGGCAGGTCGTAGAAGACGTGGTCGCTGCCGGTGCCGGGATAGCCGAGACGGTGGCCGGCGATGTAGGTGTTGGAGCCAGGGACCCAAGGGTACCCGGTGCCGGAGAGGTGGCCCGTGCCCGCCGTGAGCGAATCCTCGGCCGTTCCCTCGTACACGCCGACGGAGACGCCGATCGCGGGAATGTCAAGCGTCATGGTGGTGTCCGCGGGCGCCGAGGCCGCGGCCGAAGCGGAGGCTTCTGACGAAGGGGAGGCTTCTGACGAAGGGGAGGCTTCTGACGAAGGGGAGGCTTCTGACGAAGGGGAAGCTTCTGACGAAGCGGAGGCTTCTGACGAAGGGGAGGCAGAAGCTGACGCGGAAGCTGACGCGGAAGCTGACGCGGAAGCTGACGCGGAAGCTGACGCCGGGGTGGGCTCCTTGGGCTCCCTGGGCGCCGAGAACGATTCGGCTACCTCAACCTGCTCCTCGTCGCTGAGCTCCTCCTCGGGCTCGTCTTTCTCGACCTCCTCGGGCTTTGTCTCTTCCTGCTTGGTTACTTCTTTTTCGGGTTCCTGGACGGCTTCGGGCGGCTCCTTCTCCGCGCCGGTGGGCTCGACGGCCCGCTCGGTCTGGTCGTTATCCGAGCTGGCCAACAGGTTCGTACCCCCCAACGCAACGGTCCCAGCCGCGAGCACCGCCACGATACCGAGCAACAACACTCCGGCCCCGATCCAGCCAAACCTTCCCCTCATTGCTCCTCCTCGGTTCTTCCTTCCGCGAAAAACGCGGATTATGGATCTATCGTCTATCGCCACCGCCGAGATACGGCCGGGGTCACGAATACGCTAACACCCATACGACCTTTTCGCAATACTCTTAACAAAAACGAAACATATAGGTTGGAGGCGCTACGGTGGGGGGACTCCACACCCCAGCGGCGCGTCTCTGCGATGGACCAGCTAGTATCGACCTACCGAGGAGACGCTCCTTGCGGCCGGCGGGGTGGGCTTCGATCCGCGGTCGGGAGGCCGGCCTGACGCTCTAGAAGCGCGTCAGGCCCGCCAGCCCTCCGAACTCGTCGCGCAGGGTGTCGGTGTTCTCGTTCTCGCCGCGCAGAAAGTCCAGGCGGGCGCCCCGGGCGGAGGCGAGGTCGACGAGGACGTCGGTCAGGGGACGCACGCGGGTAGGTTCCCCGGAGAACGGGCTCTTCTCCTGCGTGATGTCCATGATGGCGAGGCCGTCGGTGTCGGACCAGCGGATCTCGCCCTCCAGGTCCCAGAGGGCTGCGAGGTGGTAGACGCGGTTCTCTTCCTGCAGGGCTTTGATGGTGGCCTCGGGTCCCCGGACGCCGCTCTCCCGGATCTCGGCGAGCAGCTCCCCCGCGCGCTCGTGCTCAGCCCTCTCCCGGATCTCCTCCAGGCGGTCGATCAACTCGCCTTCTGAGGCGCTGAGGTCCACCGGCTCCTCGGCCGCCACCCGGTCCTTGAGCTCGTTGGGCAGGGCTTCGCGGAAGGCCGACGTCACCTCGCTGGGGCCGGCCAGGATCAGGCGCCGGACCCCCTCGCGAAAGGCGGCGTCCCGCGTGAGCTCGCCCATCTCCTTGTAGTAGCGGTGCGCGAGTTCCTCCTGCTTGCGGCCTGCCGGGTCCATGTCCGTCGAGCCGTGGCTCCTGGGGTGGGGCTGGCCCGGGCGGAGGTCCAACTCACGAAAACCGCTGCCCTTCATCTCCCCGGCGTCTTCCGGGTCGGCCAGCGGCGAGACCACGAAGAGGCGGAACCTCTCGGCATCCAGGACCACAGCCCCGTAGGGCTCGTACTCGTCGAGGACCAGCGTCAGGGGCGCGACGTTAGGATCGCCCCAGCGGCAAGACTCCGGCAGGTCCACCTGCAGCCGGTAGACCTCAAAGAGGCCGTCCTCGTCGGCGAAGACGGCGAGCGTCCTCGCCCCGGGATGCGTCTCATCCTCCACGAAACCGCGGATCCGGTCCTGCAGGCCCTCGGGCACGCCCTCGTCGTTCATGGCGTCCCGCAGGCGTACGAGGTAAGCCTGCCCCTGGTTCTCCGCGATCGCGGCGTTCACGCTCACGTAGGCCGAGAGCACCGGCCCGTCCCGGCCCGCCATCGAGTCTATCGCTCGCCTGATCTCCTGCGTCTGCGCCATGTGAAATTACCTCGGATCTCTCGTTGTGCGAACCCTCAAAGTTCCCGCACGCCGTACCACGTAAACACTTCCCCGCCCGTCCGTGTTGGCCCGCGCGCGAGGTGCTTTGAGAGGAGACCCCGCAACGGCTACCCGCTGCCGGAGGAACCCACCCGGCACGCCCCCGGAGAACGGCTCGCCCCCGACGAGCTAAGGGCGGACTGCCCGGCGGGGGACGGGGATGTACGAGAACGGCCGTCGTCGCCGCGTCGAGCCGACCGCCGAACGGGAGCAGATCGAGCTTTTGTGCGGATGGCCCGAGCAGGGGGACTACGAACTGATCCGTCCGCTGGTACTGTTCGGTGGCCCCGCCCCCGAGCGAGACAGGTGCGGCCCCTGAACGCACACTTCGACGCTGGACGGCGCGCTTCGAGGCCGAAGGGATGGAGAGCCTCTTCGGCTCCGAGCATGCAAGGCACAAGAGACCGCCCCCGACTATGCGCCGGCTCGTCGTGGACCTCAAGGTCGAGTACCCGGGCTTCAACCCCAGCGAGATCGCGAACGCTAGTTAGTCCTCTTCGGCAGGCGGCCCGACCGAAAGACGGTTCGGCGCGTCCCCGGGAGGAGCCCACCCCGCCGCGATTCGTGCTGCGCTTCCCGCCCTACCGCAAGATACCGGGATCCGCCGAGCGCAGGCGGGCCGTGGTCGCGCTGCACACCGAGGGCTGACCTTGGCGCCCGCGGCGAGCGCCAAGGCCATAGCCGGATACCTGCAAGTGCATGAGCCCACCGTCTAAAGGGTCCTGAGGCGGTGGGTCGGGGAGGGCGTGGACCGCGGGACGGGCCCCACGGCAGGCCGCCCGACGTCCGTAAGGTGGACCTGAAGGCCCTGGAGCCGTGAGGCGCCCAACGCCTCATTCATCCGGCGTGGCCGCTGCCTCCGCGAGTACCCGCGCCAACAACCCGGGCCGCGAGAGCATCGGGTGGTGACCCGTCGGAATCTCCGCGACCTTTCCGGCCCTCCTCGCGTACTCCCGCTGCGCCTCCGGCGGGGTCGCCCGGTCCTCGGCGCACACCACGTACGTCGAGGGCTTCTCCCGCCACGCGACGGCGCGGGGGGCCTGACCGAAGAGGGCCAAAGGCTGGCGGGTGAGCCGCTCCAGCGCCCCCGCGACCGCCTCCCTGTCGCAATCCTGCATGAAGGCGTCGGGCACGAGCCCGGCCTCGATGCCCATCGTGCCGTCCCCTGGGTTGGGGTCCATCCACGGCCCCGGCTCCCCGCCGAGGTCCGCCATCGTCTCGCCAGAGTCGGGCATCATGGAGGTCACGTAGACTAGATACGCTACGTCTTCCCGCCCCGCGGCGGCGTCGGTGATGACCATGCCGCCGTAGGAGTGGCCCACCAGCATCACGGGCCCGTCTTCCTCGTCGAGCGCGGCGCACACCGCGTCGGCGTCGGCGTGCATGTCCCCCAGCGTCTCGGCGGGGGGGACCGGGGGCGCCACGCAGCTCGGCAGCTCCACGGCCCGGCTCTCTAGGCCGA
>CADCUW010000512.1 GCA_902805985.1 uncultured Rubrobacteraceae bacterium | reverse complement strand
AGGCGGGGCTCACCTTCACCATCTCTATCGTCTGCTGGTGGAGGTCTGCTATGGAGGCGGAGTTGCAGTAGCTCAGGGCCGAGCGGATGCCGCCTTCGAGTTGGGTGATGAGGGCCCTTACGGAGCCCTTGTGCGGGATGAGGGTCGAGACGCCCTCGGGCGTGCGGTCCGAGCCGACGCGGTCCATCGCGCCCTGGGAAGCCATGCCGCGGTAGAGCTTGAAGGCCTGTCCGTTCTCCCGGATCACCGCCCCCGGCGCCTCGTCCGTGCCGGCGAAGAGGGAGCCGATCATGACCGTGTCGGCCCCCGCCACGAGCGCCTTGGCGATGTCGCCGGAGTTGCGGATACCGCCGTCGGCTATGAGGGCCGGCGGGTGCTCCACGCGCGGATGCGCCTTGCGCCGCTCGGCGTCCCACCAGCGGTCGATGGCGGCCCTCACCTTGAGCACGGCCGTGAGCTGCGGCACCCCGCAGCCCGTGACGATGCGGGTCGTGCACACGGCGCCGGGGCCGACGCCGACCTTTATGGCGTGGGCGCCCGCCTCCAGCAGGTCCCACGCGCCCTCGGCCGTCGCGACGTTGCCGGCGACGATCCAGAGGTTCGGGTCCCGCTCGCGCACGGACGCTATCGTCTCCGCCACCCGGTCGCTGTGGCCGTGGGCGACGTCTATCACCACGCCGTCTAGGCCATCGACCTGCGGTATCTTCTCCAGGTCGGCGGGCTTTACGCCGATGGCGAGGAAGCGGTGACCCGGGATGCGGCCCACCCACCCGGCGTGCGTTTCAGGGTCTTCCACGAAGCGGTGGATCACACCCATCCCCCCCGCCTCGGCCATCGCCTCCGCCATCGCAAGCTCCGTGACGGTGTCCATGTTCGCGCTGATGATCGGCAACTCAAGCGTGAGGTCCCCGACCAGCCGCGTCCGCAAAGACACGTCCCTGCGCGAGTACACGGACGACCTGCGGGGCACGATCAAGACATCATCGAACGTCAGCCCATTCTCCACGAACTTCACACCCATAATCAGACCGCGATTCTCCCGAATAGTCCTGCTGACAGCTAGATCGTGGGCGATGCTGCGCTCGAACCAGAGACCTCCTCGTAAGAGGAGAGCCCCTCGCGTCTCGCCACCCGCCCTTGCGCGTCGTTGTACCAAACATTCAGCGTAAATAAAGGACAGGGGGCATTTTGCCCGGGGCCGTTCGCGGACGCTCGCAGGCAATTTCGGCATGGGTTGGTGTAGGAGGCGCTTCTGCTCAGAGCACGTTGGTCAACCAAACAACCCCGGGCTCGGGCCGTATCGCCGCGCTGTATGCCTTCTCTACCATGACAGGCCAGCTACGCCACCCTACAAAGCATCGTAGTGCGCCGGCATCGCGATCTTGCCCCGGGCACGACCTAATGGTGCTCGAAATGAGGGATGACCTATACTTGGCGCCGTAACTCACGGCTCTTCTATCCGCTGATAGGTGGCAAGGAAATGCGAAAGGGTAGCAGACACGATTCCGACGGCCTGGCAGTAATCGCCCTCGCCCCGCGCTTCAACGCCAGCTTTGACGCCAACCTCGCGCGGGATAGGCTCGATGTCGCTTCTAATACGGCCGGCAGGCTTGCAGAGAGAGCCTCAGATCTTGGCATCGTGGAGAGAGTGGCCGGAGACAGGCGTTTCCGCGTCTTACGCTACACGCCGTACTGGCGGCTGCCCGAAGGACCACGAACTGACGCGGGGCAAGACACATCGACCCAGATCACGGAGGCTACCAAATGACCGACCCTGCCGCGAACCCGAGCATAACGAGACAAGAGTCCATAACCGCCGCCGACCTCGGCGGCCGGGCGGCAGTGATAACCGGCGGTGCCAAAGGAATTGGGCTCGCCACCGCTTCACGCCTGGCACGGCTCGGCATGAAAATCTTCCTGGCCGACACCGACGCCGGGGCGCTGGAGAGGGCCCGAGACACGCTCGTGCCGCTTCTCGCAGGCCCCGAAGATCTGCGGGTAGAGGTTGTGGACGTGTCGAGCCTGGAGGAGATGCGGCGTCTCAAAGACCTGGCTTACGGAGCATTTGGCGAGGTAGCCCTGCTCATGAACAACGCCGGCGTCGAAAGTAGCGGCATGAAGCCCTGGGAGGGGCCGGAGGCGTGGGATCGCATCCTGGACGTCAACCTGTGGGGGGTCGTGCACGGGGTACAGGCGTTCACGGAAGCCATGATCCCGCAGGAGGCGCCAAGCGCCATCGTCAACGTCGGGTCGAAAGAGGGGATCACCACCCCGCCCGGCAACGCCGCCTACTCGGTGTCGAAGGCCGGGGTAAAAGTGCTAACCGAGCAGCTAGCCCACGAACTGCGGCAGATAGATGGATGCCGCGTAAGCGCGCACCTGCTGGTCCCCGGCTTCACCTTCACGTCGCTGACCGCCCGCGGCAGGGTCGAGAAACCAGAAGGCGCGTGGACCCC
The DNA here is from genome assembly GCA_902805985.1 of uncultured Rubrobacteraceae bacterium. Classification (GTDB taxonomy): domain Bacteria; phylum Actinomycetota; class Rubrobacteria; order Rubrobacterales; family Rubrobacteraceae; genus Rubrobacter_D. Next base: position 938 of record CADCUW010000512.1, on the reverse strand, counting down.
GGACCAGGTAGCGGAGTTCATGCTGGAGAGCATGGGCAGAGGCGACTTCTACATACTCTGCCCCGACAACGACGTCAGCCGCGAGATGGACGAACGCCGTATAAGATGGGCCGCCGAAGACCTGATCCAAAACCGCCCGGCGCTGTCCCGTTGGCATCCAAGCTACGAAGAGTCCTTCGCCAGCTACATGGAGGACACAAAGAAACCCTAGATGCACCTCTAGGTGGACCGGCTCTTCGATTGGGCGGCGTCGTCCACCTCGAAAGTAACGTCGGCCCGCTCGACGAGATAGCTCTTCGAGCGGGCCGAAGAAGATTAGCGGTCCATTGAAGCTCCCGACCAGTAAAAATACGCGAGCTAGCTAGTAGAGAAGCGCCGCGGGGCGAGAAGAATGCCTGAGGTCTACTACGCCGACGCGTGGGCGTCGCAGCGGACAAAGGAACCGCGGACCCCTCTCTAAGGTCCAACGAGTATCCCCTTAGGCCTTCGCTCTACGCGATGCGGCATCATCGCAAATACGTTGTCAAGGGTCGGATATCCGGACTGCTAGATCGCTGAATAGCCTCCATCAGCCTGGAGGTTAGCTCCGGTGATAAAGGACGCGCGGTCCGAGATCAAGAACATGATTCCCTCGGCTATCTCTTTGGGATCGGCGAGCCGACCTATGGGGTGGGCGGCGAGTATGTTCTTTTCGGCTTCTTCGGGGTTCTCCTGGCTCTCTACGTAGACGCGCAGGAAGTCTCCGTCCACGGAGCCCGGTCCTATGGTGTTGCACCGGATGTTCTCACTGGCGTAGTCGATCGCTATCTGACGCGAGAGTTGGAAGACCGCGCCCTTGGAGGCACAGTACACGGCCTGCTCCGGGAGCCCTACGACCGCCGATATGGAGCCGATATTGACGATGGCGCCGCCGGTCCCCTGGCTCTGAAACCGCTTTA
>CADCUW010000511.1 GCA_902805985.1 uncultured Rubrobacteraceae bacterium | reverse complement strand
AGGGCGCCGGGCTGCCCTACGGGCCGCTGTTGGAGGGGATCAGGCCCCGCATCGAGAGGGAGCGAGCACCCGACGACCTCCTGGAGGACGCCTGGCTCTCCGAGCTCTCCCGCCTCCTGCCGGAGCTCAAGGACAGGTACCCCGACCTTCCCTCCCCGGCCTCCGGCGATGGGGAGACGGCCAAGGGGGCACTCTTCGAGGCGATAGCCAGGACGGTGGGGGCGCTGGCCTCCCGCGCCCCGGTGGTTCTCTTCCTGGACGACTTGCAGTGGGCCGACGCCACCACGCTGGAGGTGCTCGACTACGCGGGGAGGCGCTGGTCGGAGCAGGGAGCGCCCGTCTTGGTACTCATCGCCGCCCGCCCGGAGGAACCGGAGGGCAGGGCCGGCTTCGGGAGGTGGCTCCGGTCGCTGGGGCGCAGGCTGCCCTTGAGGAGCCTGGCCCTTGGCCCGCTGGCGAACGAGGAAGTCCTGGGGCTGCTGCGGCGACTGGCGGGTGCTGGCAGAACAGCGGAGGAGTCAGGGAAGGGGCCAGAGAAGCAGCCGGAGGAGCAGCCGGAGGAGCAGCCAGAGGGCTCGGACGAAGCGCGTTCCGAGTTGGAGCGCTTCGGGGAATGGCTCGCCGCGGGGAGCGACGGGCAGCCTTTCTACCTCGTCGAGACGCTCAAGTCATTACTCGAAGAGGGAAAGCTCGTGCTAAGAGCCCGTCCGGGCGGAGGGGTCGTTCTCGTGGTTGGCCCGGCCTTGAGAATGGGGAACGCCTCAAGCGCTCTGCTACCGCACAGCGTGCGGGAGGTGATCCGCTCGCGCCTCTCCCGGCTCTCGCCCGCAGCCTCCGAGTTGTTGGTTGCGGGGGCCGTTTTGGGTCGGCGTTTCGGCTTCGAGTCGCTTCTGGGCGTCGTGGGGATGAGAGAGGCCGAAGGCCTGCGGGGGCTCGACGAATTGGTCGGGCGTCGCCTTCTGCTGGACGAAGGCGGCGCCCTAGAAGTAGAGGAGGGCTCCCCACCACGCCTCGGTGCCGCCTACTCGTTCTCCCACGAGAAGATAAGGCAGGTGGCCTACACCGAGGGCGGGCAGACGCGGCGCTCGGTGCTGCACCGCAGGGCCTTGGAGGTCTTGAAGGAGGGCAATGCTCCCGCTGCGCAGCTGGCGCGCCACGCGCTGGCCGCCGGCATCGTAGAGCAAGTATTTCGGTATTCTTTGGCGGCCGGCGACGCGGCCGCGGAGGTGTTCGCCGTGCGGGACGCCATCGTACATTACGGGCGGGCACGGGATGTATTGGCAGGACAATGGCCAGACGGAGCGGTCAAGCCCTCGATCCAGGAGATCGAGCACCTTTACACCCAGCTGGGTCGTGCCTACGAGATGGCCGATGAGTGGGAGGAAGCCCGCAGGGCTTACGAAACGATGCTCGCCTTGGCGAGAGAGGCGGGCGACGCGAGGCTCAAGGTGATCTCCCTAAACCACCTGGCAGCTGTCCACTTCCACAAAGAGAACGATACCCGCCAGGTCACGGCGCTTCTGAAAGAGGCACTTGAGGTCGCCGAGAGAGCAGGCCTCGCGGAGGCGCTGGCGGAGACCGAGTGCAACCTGGTGGATGCCATGACCCTTCGGACGCGAGAATTCGAGCGCTCCAGGCCGCGCGCCGAGAAGGCTCTGACCTCAGCCCGAGCAGTCGGGCGTCCGGATCTGGTAGCGCGGACCTTGACCGTCCTGGCGCGATTGGAGACCTTCGCGGGCAGGCTGGAGGAAGCGGCGGCTCACGCCGAGGAGGGCGCCACCTTGAGTCGGCAGCTGGCCGAGCACCCAACGCCTGCGCGGACGGAACTTCCATCGACGCTGGTTGGGGTTATGGGGCTCTCGGCCTCGTGGAGGGCGGGCAACAAGGCCACGGAGATCCAATGTCTCGTCTATCTCGCGTACGTCCGGATCTTCCAGGGCAGGCCGCAGGAAGGGATCGCGATCGCACACGAGGCGCGGGATATCTCCGGAGAGCTACCGGAACGCATTGAGATGATGAGTTTGTGGGCGACTGGCATGGGGTTTCAGGAGGCCGGTGAGTACGAGGAGGCGCTTATGCTCGCCAGAAGGGGAGCAGAGCGGGCTCGCGAGGTGCAAGATGCGTTCTTGCTGGGAGCTAACCTCGGCCGTCTCGGAGAGATTTACGAGGCGCTGCTGAACCTCCCAGAGGCGCACGCGGCCTACGAGGAAGCGGTGGAGCGGGGGCACTACCGGGTGTTTTCCCACGCCAGGTTTTGCGTGCTGGCCGTCCTGTCCGAGGACTGGGAGGGCGCCTACGCCCACGCCAGGAGGGCCTATGAGTTAGGCACGTTCCTCAACCCGCTGCTTAGCATCCATCTCCACCACGGGGTCGAGGCGCTCCTGCGAGGAGGGGATGAAGGACTCGCCCGAGAAGAGGTGCGCCGCTTCGCCGAACGCGCGCAGACGAACGACCGCGATCGGATGTCATACCTTCGATCGCTGGCGGTCCTATGCGTATGGGAAGGCAACATGCATAGGGCGATAGAGCTGCTGCGCGAAGCCGAGGCGCTCGCCGAGGAGATCGGGCCGCCGGGGGAACTGTGGCAGATCCGGGCCATGATCGGCGATCTTTACGAGCGGTGTGGGGAGACCGAAAGAGCGCGCGCGGCTTTCTCCCGGGCGGCGCGGACCCTGATAACCCTCGCGGAAAAGATAGAGGACGAAAGGCTCAGGGAGGGTTTCCTTTCGGCGCCGAGGGTGCGCCGCTTGCTCGGGCACAATTAGCCAGGGAACCCGAGCCCTCCATGCCGGGCGCGGCCCCCCGCAACGCTCTTGCAACGCCCTCCTAGTAAGCTCCGTAGCGATCGAGAGAACGAGACGACGACCGCCAGCGGATGGGAGACACGACGGTGAGCACGAACGCGGCCCAACGTGGCCCTCGAATCACGACCGAAGACGGCACCCAGATCTACTACAAGGACTGGGGCGAGGGCCAGCCCGTGGTCTTCAGCCACGGCTGGCCGCTCAGCGGCGACGCCTGGGAGAACCAGATGATCTTCCTGGCCCAGAACGGCTACCGCACCATCGCCCACGACCGCCGCGGCCACGGCCGCTCGGACCAGCCCTCGGGCGGCAACGAGATGGACACCTACGCCGACGACCTCGCTCGACTCTTCGAGGATCTCGACCTGCACGACGCCGTCATGGTCGGCCACTCCACCGGCGGCGGGGAGGTGACCCGCTACATAGGACGCCACGGCACCTCCCGGGTCGCCAAGGCCGTGCTGGTGAGCGCGATACCGCCGCTGATGCTCAAGACCGAAGCCAACCCCGACGGCCTGCCGATCGACGTCTTCGACGAGCTCCGCGCCGGCCTCACCGCCGACCCTTCGCAGTTCTACAGGGATCTCGCCTACCCCTTCTTCGGGGCCAACAGGCCGGGGTCCGACGTCTCCCAGGGCGCCCGGGACGCCTTCTGGTTCCAGAGCGAGCAGGCCGGGCTCAAGAACGCCTACGAGTGTATCAAGGCCTTCTCCGAGACCGACCTCACGGAGGACCTGAAGAGGTTCGACGTGCCGACCCTGATCATCCACGGCGACGACGACCAGATCGTGCCGATAGTCGCCTCGGCGCTACGCTCGTCGAAGATTATCGAAGACGCGATCCTGAAGGTCTACGAAGGCGGGCCGCACGGTCTGTCCGTAACGCACAAGGACCGGCTCAACGACGACCTGCTGACGTTCATCCGAGGTTGAGGTCTACCGGTCCCCCCAAAGAGGCCCGAAGGTTTCTTCTCCATCCGGTGGAGGGCATTCGCCACCCAGAGAGGAGCCGTACCGGCAGAGACCCGTGAACCACCAGCTTGAAGCGACGGCGCCGTTGGTAGTCGCCGGCTTTGGGCCCTCCTCGGTCCGCCCCCGAGCGGCTGGGGTGGACTACCCGACACACTCGACAAGGAGCGAATCATGAGCGAAAACCCGCAAAACGGATCCCGGCCCACGGTGGTCCTCGTGCACGGAGCCTTTGCCGAGTCCGCCAGCTGGGACGACGTGATCGTCCGCCTGCAAGGTCAGGGCTACACGGTGATCGCCGCGGCGAATCCGATCCGCAGCGTCTCGGGCGACGCCGACTTCCTCGCGAGCATCTTCGAGGCCGTCGAGGGGCCTGTCGTGGCGGTGGGCCACTCCTACGGCGGCACCGTCATAACCAACGCGCTTCGAGACAACGTCCGGGCGCTCGTGTACGTCGCGGGCTACGCCCCGGATGAGGGCGAGAGCGCGGGTGAGCTCTCGGCCCGTTTCCCCGGCGGCACCCTCGGCGAGACCGTGTGGACCGTCCCGCTCTCCGACGGTAGCAACGACCTGTACATTCGCCAGGACCTTTACCACCAGCAGTTCGCGGAAGACGTTCCGGCCGAGCGGACCGCGCTGATGGCCGTGGGACAGCGACCGCTGCGGGACGTCGCGGTGAACGAGGCCTCGGGTCCTCCGGCGTGGAAGTCCATCCCGTCGTGGTTCCTCTTCGGAGGGCTCGACAAGAACATCCCCGCGGCGTCCCACCGCTTCATGGCCGAGCGCGCCGGGGCGCGGGAGACAGTGGAGATCGAGGGCGCCTCCCACGCGGTCGGCGTCTCCCACCCCGAGGAGGTGACCGACATCATCCTCCGCGCCGCCAAGGACGTCGAGTAGACCACCGGCCAAACCAAGGAGCGGTCCTCATGTTCGAAGGTTTCCGGACGGAGACGGTAGATGTTGGAGGGGTCGGGATCCTGGCACGGGTGGCCGGGAGCGGCCCGCCGCTCCTCCTCCTCCACGGCAACCCCCAGACCCATACGATGTGGCACCTCGTGGCGCCTGCGCTAACAGACGACTTCACGGTGGTAGCCACCGACCTGCGCGGCTACGGCGCCTCCTCCAAGCCGGAGAGCGCTCCCGACCACGGTCCCTACTCCAAGCGGGCGATGGCCGAAGACCAGATCGGGGTCATGAAGCACTTCGGCTTCGAGAGCTTCGCCCTGTGCGGCCACGACCGCGGCGGGAGGGTCGGCTACCGCATGGCCCTCGACCACCCCGAGGTCGTCACAAAGCTCGCCGTCCTCGACATCGTCCCGACCTGGGAGGCCTTCTCGCGGGCGGACATGGCCTTCGGCCTCGGCTACTGGCACTGGTTCTTCCTCGCCCAGCCGTTCGACCTGCCGGAGCGCCTGCTCGCCTCCGAGCCGGAGAAGTCCCTCTTCAGGGGCGGCAGCGAGGCTATCGCCCCCGAAGCGATGGAGGAGTACGTACGCTACCTGCGCGATCCCGAGACCCTCCACGCTATCTGCGAGGACTACCGCGCCGCCGCCACCATAGACTACGAGCACGACGCCGAAGACCGGGAGGCCGGCCGGCGCATAACCTGTCCCGTGCGCGCTCTCTGGGGCAGCCGGGGGTTCCTTGAGGGGCACTACGACGTCTTGGAGGTCTGGCGCGGGTGGGCCGACGACGTGGACGGGCGGGCCATCGACTCGGGGCACTACATACCTGAGGAGGCGCCGGAAGCGACGCTGGCGGAGGTGCGGGCGTTCTTCGGTTAGGACGGGGCGCCCATCCCGCGCCGACAATGCGGACGGGACCTCCGTGCGCGGGGGGGGGGTGAAACCCGCCCCTACGGGTGGGTTGTTGGCGGGGCGGTCGTCCGTCGCTTGGCGGCGGCTCCTAGGATGGTTTGAGGACGCGGTCCTTCTCTGATGCGGCGAGCTTGACGAGCGCCCTGGCGGCGAGGCCGAGAAATACCGCGGCGCTGTAGAGGTTCAGGGGACCGTGGGGACCGTGCTTGCGGTGGTAGAGGAAGGCGCTCTTGTGGAGCAGCCAGATGGCGCGGGGTTTGCTGCGACTGCTGCCGCCGGTCTGGTGGAGCACCTCGACCTCCGGCAGGTAGAAGACCCGCCACCCGGCCTCGCGGGCGCGGCGGCAGAGGTCTGCGTCCTCGAAGTACAGGAAGAACCGCTCGTCGAGAGGAGAGATGCCTCCGAGCGTCTCCCTTCTTACGACCATGCACGCCCCCGAGACCCAGTCCACCCTCGTCGGCCTGCGGAGTTCCCCGAGCGCCGGGAACTGGTTCTTCACGAGCGGGCTCTTCGGGAAGAGGCGGGTGAGGAGTGAGGTCCGCCCCAGCAGGCCGGAGAGGAGGCTGATCTCCTTTCTCGCCGAGAGCTGCAACTCCCCGTCCGCGTCCAGTATCCGCGGCCCCGCCACCCCGGCGGGGGCCTCGGCGTCGAAGAAGGTTTCCACCCGCCCGAAAAAGTCCTCCTCCACGACCGTATCCGGGTTCAGGAGGACGATGAGCTCTCCGGCGGTCTCCGGGATTGTGCGGTTCCAGGCCCTGGTGAGGCCGAGGTTCTCGCCGCTGCGGATGAGGCGGACGTCCGGCGGTAGGTCGGGTACCTCCTCGGCGTCGTTGTCCACCACAACGATCTCGACGTCCTCCCTGCCCGTCGCCCGGAGCGACGCGACGCACGCGAGCGTGAGCGGCCAGGAGTGGTAGTTCACGATGATTACGGAGAACCTCACCGGAGCCGGGCCCCGACGGCGTCTCGTATCCTCCGGCGCCGGCTCTCCGCCGCCAGGCGGGAGGAGTGACCCAGCAGCTCCCTGAGGTAGGTGTCGGAGACCCGTTTTGCGTCCTGTATCCACCGGCGCTTCTCGAGCATCTTCGGCAGGAGGCGCCACGCTTCGGCGAGCCCTTCGAGGTGCGCCCGCAGTCCGCCGGGGGAGAGGGAGACGACGAGCAGGCGCGAGAGTTGCCCGAGCAAGATGGAGGGTAGGAAGCCCAGGACCAGAGGCCCTGGCAGGTTCTTGACGAGCAGGAGCAGGCCGTTGCGGGTCCCGAGTCGGGTCGCCGTGGCGCTCCGCTTGCCGCCGGTCGAGACGCTGCCCATGTGGTAGACGACCGCGCCCGGCACGTAGAGGCAGCGGTGGCCGGCGAGCTGGGCGCGGAAGCTCACGTCGCCGTCCTCGCAGTAGGCGAAGAAGTCCTCGTCGAAGAGCCCTATCTCCTCAAAGATGCCCCTCCTGTAGAGCGCCGCCGCCGCGCACGCCCCGAACACGAACTCCGGTTGGTCGAACTGCCCGCGGTCCCTCTCGCCGTGCCCGAGCCGGTACGGCAGGCCGCTGCGCCTGAGCGCGTCCCCGGCGCCGTCGAGAAGGTTCCGGTCCCCGAAATCCACGAGCTTGCTCGCGAAGAGGCCAGCCTCGGGGCGGCGCTCCGCCGCCCGCACGAGCGATTCCAGCCACCCAGGGTCCTGCTCGGTGTCGTTGTTCAGGAGCACGACGAACTGCGCGGTGGATGCCTCTATCCCGGTGTTCACCGCGCCGGAGAAGCCCCGGTTCTCCGGCAGGGCAATAGTCCGGACCTCGGGGAAGTTCTCCGTGACGAAACCGACGGAGCCGTCCGTGGAGGCGCTGTCCACCACCAGCGTCTCGAAGTCCCTGAACCTCTGGCGGCGGAGGGACCGCAGGCAGGGTCCGAGGAACTCCCTGGTGTTCCAGTTCGGGATCACGACCGCGACGCGGGGGGGCACGGTTCTCAGGCTGGCGGCTGGTTTTCCGCGGCTTCGAGGACCCTGACCTCCGTCGGCAGGTCCACGAGGCCCCGCACCCGGCGACCATCCTCCGGCGGGACGACCTCCAGGGTGGCGACGGCCTCGGCCCGGCTCAGGCAGGTGCCGCCGTCGCGCGGCGCGTGGACGGCCGCGTCCACGGCGTAGCGGCCGGGCCGCAGGGGCACGGCGAAGGCGAAGTCGACCGAGGCCCGCTCCCCGCGCGACCTGGGCCCGATCCGGGCTCCCTCGTCGGCCGTGCTCGTCGCGAACACCTTCAGGCCGTCCCCGTCGCGCAGGGTGAGGTTCAGCGTGCTCTCCTCCTCGTCCCTGAGGTACTGGAGGTGGACCCTCGCGGTGATGCCCGATCCCGAGGCGACCGCGCGGGCCGAACCCCCGTTCCAGTCCATCAGCTCGGCCCCGAGGACCATCGCCTCGCCGGAAGGCTGCCGGATGGTACCGTTCGGGTTTCCGTTCCGATTGCCCCGGACGCGGGACCCGCCCCCGGGTGAGCCGTTCCCGTTCGCGCCGTCCCTGAAGGGGGTGTCCTCTTCGTCCTCGTGGTCTATGGCGTAGTCCAGCTGGCGCTCCTGCTCGCTTGCCTGGGTCCCGGCTTTGGCCTTCTTGGCGTCCTCGGAGTTGTCCAGGAGCTCGCGGTAGCGGTCGACGACCTCCGCCGGTTCGCCGGAGGACACGAGATGGCCCTTGTGGAGCAGGATGGCCTCCGTGCAGAACCTCTTCACCATCCCGATGCTGTGGGAGACGAAGAGGACCGTCGTGCCGGAGTCGCGCAGGTCGTACATGCGCTGGAGGGCCTTCTTCTTGAAGGCCGCATCACCCGCCGAGAGGGCCTCATCGAGGACCAGGATGTCAGCCTCCACGTTCACGGCGACGGCGAAGCCCAGGCGCGACTTCATACCGCTGGAGTAGGTCTTTATCGGCTGGTCCATGAACTCGCCGATGTCGGCGAAGGCCTCGATGTCGTCCATGCGGGCGAGCATCTCGTCGCGGCTTATGCCCAGGATCAGGCCGTTAAGCATCACGTTGTCGCGGCCGGTGAACTCGGGGTTGAAACCCGCGCCCGTCGAGAAGATCGCCGCCAGGCGGCCGTCGACGCGGACCTCGCCCGCCGTGGGGCGGGAGACGCCGGAGATCATCTTCAGCAGCGTGCTCTTGCCGGCCCCGTTGCGCCCGAGGACGCCTAGGGTGGCGCCGGCCTCGATCTCCAAGTCGACGTCCTCGACGGCCCAGAACTCGTGGGTGCTCGTCTTGCCGGGCCTGAAGAGGTCCTTTATCCAGGCGGAGCGGCTGGAGGAGATCCTGTACCGCTTCCCCACGCCTTTTAGAGAGATGACGGAGCTCATAGCCTGTCCGCGAACCCCCCCTTGAGCCTGTTGAACAGCGCGAACCCGGCGATGAAGAGCGCCACGGAGAACAGCGTGAAGTACACGGTCGAGAGGGTCCCCGGCAGGTTGCCGAAGAGCACGGCCTCCCTGTAGGCGATGACGAGGTAGGCCAGCGGGTTGTAGTCCACGACCCACCGGATCGACTCGGGCAGCCTGTCGGGGGTCCAGATTATGGGCGTCAGGAAGAACGTACCCCGGATCACGGGCCGCATCACCTCGCCGAGGTCCGGCAGGTAAGTCCCCAACACCGCCATGAGATACGACAGTCCCAGGATAAACACCACCTGCAGCACCACTATGAACGGCAGCGCTAGGGCCGTCCAGTGCAGGTCCCTCCCGAAGAGCACCGCGACGATCAGCAGCGCCCCCACGCCGAAGAACTTGTCTATCATGGAGGCGATGGTGTTCGTGAACGGCAGTATCTCCATCGGAAAGATCACCTTCTGCACCAGCCCGGCGCTACTCCTGACGGCGTTCATGCCCTTGTTCATGGCCTCCGAGAAGGCCAGGAACGGCAACAGGCCGCAGTACAGGTACAGCCCGAAGTTGAGGTCGTCTTGCCCAGGAATGGGAACCAGCCTGTCCCTGATACCGACCGCCTCCGAGAAGATGAGCGCGAGAAAGAGGACCCAGATAAAGGGACTGAGCAGTATCCACGAGATCCCGAGGTACGAGCGCTTGTAGTTGCGCGTCACCTGCCGCTGGATAAAGTACTTGAGCAGCCACCGCCTGCGCCAGAACGTCGCGAGCCCCTCGAAGAACTCGCCCACGGTGCTCTTCTTCGCGCTGGAGATGTACGTAGCCAAAAGGGTCCTCTGCCTAGCCGATGCCACCCGGTAGTTTAAGGCCTGGGCACCGGAAATCCAGCGGGACCGGCCGGCGCGCGGCGGCCGGAGCGTCGAGAAGCCATGAAGTTCGTACCGGATAGTCTATTTGTAGCGGCGGACCAGCTTCAGGTACCTCTCGTACGGGAAGTGCTTGCCCGGGCAGTAGTGGTCCGTGCCGGGCACGTTCTTGTGCTTGATGATGTGCTGGGGGTCTACCGGGATCTTATGCCTTCTGCAGCAGTAGGCCGCCAGCCTCGCAGAGGCCCGGATCTTCTTCCTCGTCCAGGTCGCCCGTTTGTCGGCGTAGCCGCCGTGCTCGATGCCGATAGAGTGCTTATTGTACGACCAGTTGCCCGCGTGGTAGGCGATGTCCTCGTGGCGCACGCACTGGACCACCCGGCCCTCATCTCCCACTATGTAGTGCGCCGAGACCTGGTTGGCCGGGTTCTGGAAGGTGTTTATGGCGGAGGACACAGAACCCTGCACTACGTGCACGACGAGACGGTCTATGTAGTGCGAGCGCTCGCGGTTGGCGTTCGTGTAGTTGGCCCCTGCCGCCCTGTACCACCGCGCCCCCCGGTAATCGGTGGTCGCCGCCCGGGAGGTGGTCGCCGCCCGGGAGGTGGTCACGGCTGGGATCTCTACCTCTTGGGCGGCCAGCCGCAGGCTCTCCCCGGTCGAGATCGTCGCCGAGGCCCCGTCTTGCAGCGTCTGGAAAACCTCCAGGGCGTAGAAATCGACGCCCCCGTACTCGGCGACCGCCTCCTGCCAACCGTCCAAGCCGTCTGGTTTGGACGAGCCGGCCATGTCCGAGAGGAGGGCCGCCCCTCCCTTGACGTTGGCGGCCCTGTCGTTCTTGAGCTCCCGTTCCGAGAGCCCGGTCAGCTGCGCGGCCCGGCTCAGGGTGTCCCGTGAAGGGTTCTGGTAGAGGGCCATCACGCCGTAGGTGCCGTGCCCGTGCATGTCACGGGGCTCGAAGTCCGTGGCGGAGGGTGGGGGCATCTCCCAGAAGGTGTTCGTGTAGCCCATGGCGAGCAGCAACTCCTGCGGGACGTCATACTCCGCGGCCGCGGATTGGAACTCTTCGGCGAGGGAAGGCCCGGCTTGGGCCAGAACCTTGCCGCCCGCCGTACCCAGAAGTACCGCCCCTGCGAGACCCGCGCTGCCAAGCTTCAGAAAGTTGCGACGGTCCATTTTCGGGGACGGAGCCGCACTACACCCTTCGCACATCGCTTCCCCCTCCGGAAGATCTCGTACCGACTCGTGCATTATCGCCCAAGAGCGCCCCGACTTACAGGGTGCGGGGACACAGCGGGAAAAACGCCGGCACTACTCAAAGGGAGGACGATGTGCGACCATCTCCGGGAATGGGCGAGAGACGGGAGAGGTTCTCCGAGTTTGAGACCGGGTGTGAAAGTTGTTTGAGGCCGTAACCGGGAGGGCGCGGGGGCTCTGGCAGAGGGCGAGGAGGGCGGCGAAGCGGAGCCCGGTCCTTACGGACGCTTACCAGCGCGGGAAGGGTCTCTACCACCGGCTGCGCGTGAGGGGCGTGGTGGACCGGCGGGACGGGGGCGTGGACCCGGCGAACGTGGTCTGGATCTTCGGCTCCGGTCGCAGCGGCAGCACGTGGCTGCGGCGGATGATGGGGGAGATGCCGGGCCACAGGGTCTGGGAGGAGCCGATGGTCGGGGCGCTGTTCGGGGAGTTCTACGCCAAAGTGCCCGAGGAGAACCTAAGCTCCAAAGACCACGTGATGGGGGAGCCGATCCGGCGCGGCTGGATCCAATCCGTGAGGAACTTCGTGCTCGACGGCGCCCGTTACTCAA
>CADCUW010000510.1 GCA_902805985.1 uncultured Rubrobacteraceae bacterium | reverse complement strand
TGGCGTTCTGGAGCGAGGCGCTCGGCTACGGACCCAGAGAGCCCGCGGAGGATGGCTGGGTGGTGCTCCGCGACCCGGAAGGCGCGGGCCCCAACCTGTCCCTGGAGCGGGTCCCGCGACCGTTCGAGCCCCCCGGCAGGACCAGCCGGGTCCACCTCGACCTCTATACCAACGACCAGGAGGGAGAGGTGGTGAGGCTGCTCGGGATCGGGGCGAGCAGGCACCCCCAGGAGTACGGTCCGGAGGACGACTTCGTGGTGCTCGAAGACCCCGACGGCAACCGCTTCTGCGTGGTCGCTAAGCCTGACGGGGGTTAGGAGACCCCTCACCCTGAACTTTTTAGCAACCCCTACGTCCGAAGTTCGGAGAACGATCCTTCCGAAACTGTTTGGAAAATAGCTAGACGGGTCTGGATCGCGTCCTTTGTGGTGGCGCAAAGCGCTGATTAGGGTACTTCTTGTCCCATTTTCGCGACTCATGGGACCCCAGAGTGGAGCCCACTTGAATTTCCAAACAGTTTCTCCACGCACTCCGGTGGATACGATGCCGAACCCTCCACGGGGCGGCTACCCAGTCGCGATCTCCTGGAGCTCGGAGCGTCCACGCAACTTCTCTAGCCCGAGCCGCGAGCGGCCCTTGACGGTGCCCAGCGGCAGGCCCAGGCGCTCGGACACCTCCACCTGCGTCAGGCCCCGCAAGTGGAGGAGCGCGAGGACCTCGCGCTGTTCGCGCGGGATGCCCCAGAGGGCTTCGCGCACCCGGTCCCGTTTGTGGTTGCCCCAGGCTTCGGAGAAGGCCTCGCTCGGCTGGAATCTCGGTGCCTGGGCCTCGGCCTCCTCCCGCGTCCTCCGGCTGCTCGCCTCGGAGCGGAGCCTATCTATGCCGCGGTTGTGGACTATGGAGAGCAGCCACGTCCTCACGCTGCCCCTGTGCGCCCGGTAGGTTCCGGACGATCGCCAGGCCTTGAGGAAGGCGTCCTGGGCGAGGTCCTCGGCTGCCCCCCTCTCGCCCGTCATCCTGTAGGCAAGCCAGTAGGCGGCGCGGGAGTGGCGGTCGTAGAGGGCGGCGAAGGCACCGGCGTCGCCCTCGTCCACGAGCGCCATCAGCTCCTCGTCGGCGAGGTGCGTCAAGCGCCCCCCCTTGCCCGCGGTGGCCTGCGTTCTTTGCGGCAGCATAGGCTACTCCTTCGGCGGCCCGGCCGCCTCCCTTACTTCGGAGGCCCTTGGGCTTTGCGTCCCCGCCTCGCGGCGGGTTTGCCTTTGTCGTGGATATGCCAAGCGTACAGGCGGTGGAACCAGGGCGATGTGCACCGCAACACCAAAAGCGCTTGCTCGGAGGCACCAACTTCTCAGAACCCCCTACAGGCAAAGTTCGCAGAACGAGCCTTCCACGCACTCGGGTGAATAGGGGCGGCTATGGCCGCCCCTCTCGGACGTGGCCGCGAGTCACCCCTCCTGCCCTGCGCCCGCGGGGGTGCGCCCCTGCGCGGCATGCCGAAACAGCAACGCCGAGCCGACGAACAGTGCGACGTAGAACCCGGTGATCCCTAAGACCTCGAACGCGGAGTTGTACGTGGGGACGATCCCGGCGATCAGCGCGATCGCGGCGACCGACGCCTGGGCGAGCGCCGTCGCGAACATCGCGCGTGCCATCCCACTGGGTCGTAAGCGGGCGATGATGGCGCCGACGATCCCCACGGCGAGCACCCCGACGTACATGGAGTCGGCGTCGCTGTCGGTGATGCCCACGGCACCGTTCACCCAGACGAGGAGGAATGCGGCTGCGAGCGCAACGCCGACGGCGGCCCGGTACGCGGTGTTGCCCGCCTTGCTCACCATTAGCACATACGCGAGACCGGTGCCGAAGATGAGGGCACCGGCGAAAACGAAGTCGGCTAGATTCCAGGCCACTTCGTCGGTGATCTGCATCGCCAGCAAGGGTATGAGCAGTACAAACGCCGTCGCGAGCGCAACGCCGACGACGGATCGGTACGTGTTCCTGTTCAATGTGGTGCCCCTCTCCTTTAGCGAGCTGCAGACCAACTCCGGCAGGATGCGGGCCCACAAAGCCGCTAGGCCCAAGCCGCCGCCGTACTCCAGCCCCTCGCGGCACAGATCCCGAAAAAGGCGGGCCATCTCGTCGCCGTACTCGTCCCGAAGCCTGCGTGGGTAGGCCCGCAGGAGCGACCGGTAGGCCCGCTCCGAAGCTCCCACAGCCCGTTCGCGCCTCCCCGAACGCGGTCCCCGGGGAGCCCCGGGAGGGCCCATCACGCCCCCTCCGGGCTCGGCTTCGGCGCGGGGAAGGCGCCCTTCCGGCGCGCGGCGCGCACCAGGGCGTCGAGCCTCTCGACCTCCGCCGCCAGGACCTCGCCGCCGAAGCCGGTGAGGCAGTAGTAGCGTCGCCGCTCGTCGTCCGGGGCTTCGCCGGGGTCGGGCCTCTCCCCGGACTCCTCGATCACGCCGCCCTCCTTGAGGCGTTTGATCGCCCCGTAGAGCGTGCCCGGCCCGAGGCGCACCCTCCCGCCGGTCCTCTCCCTCACCTCCAGCATGATCCCGTAACCGTGGCGCTCCCCGTCGGCCAGCGCCAGCAGGAGGTTCAGCGTGGCGGGCGTCAGGGGCAGCAGGTCTCCCGGATCTCCGAAGCGCTCGCCCGACACGTCCCCGCCGCCCATGGCACCACCCCTCTGCGTAGATATGTATCTCGATATATCGTGCAACGACGTATTTCCTGCGGCATAGTACGTCGCTTCGGGACGCTCGTCAAGGAGAACCAGTCGCCAGGAGCTGTGTGACTGAGCCCGTGCGAACTTCTTAGAAGCCCCTACGCCCGAAGTTCGGAGAATGATCCTTCCACGCACTCGGGTGAATAAGGGCGAGTGGGGGTCTCTCGGGCCGCGCTCGGTGCTTACCTGGGGTCGCCGAGATCGCTCGTCTCGAACCTGTTCAGCACCAGCTCGAAAGCCTCGGGGCCGACCCGGGTTCCCCCAGAGAACGGGTACTCCAGGCTGCCCACGGTGAAGAGCACAAGGGCTATCAGCCCCGCCACCGCTGCCACCATCAGCCTGTGCGACCAGGTGCTCTCCAAGCCGAACAGGTACGTGAAGCCCACGGTGATGGCACCCCCGAGCACCAGCACGGCCCACAGCATGGCCGGGATTCCCTCCTCTGCCTCCACCATACGCGACCTCCTGGCGTCCGCCAGCGCATCGATGCGCTCCAGTCCCTGCTCGAATAGCACCTGCTCGGCCGGCGTGCGGACCTCGATTCCCTGCATGCCGAGGCGCATCTCGTCCATCAGCGCCCACGCCTCGGGGCTGGAGCCCTCCCCACGGGCCATCAACTCCCACTCTTCCTCGACCACCACGGTCGCGTAGGAGCGGGCGAGCTCTTGGAGGCGGCGGGGGCCGTCGG
>CADCUW010000509.1 GCA_902805985.1 uncultured Rubrobacteraceae bacterium | reverse complement strand
CCTTTTCGTCCTGGATCGGTAGAGCGTCCATATCGGCGCGGAATGCGACCGTAGCTCCGGGATGGGCCCCTTTTATCCGCCCAACCACCCCGTTACCGCCCACCCCCTCGGTGACACCGATGCCCAGCTCCCTCAGTCGCTCGCTCACCCATCGCGAAGTGTCGTGCTCTTGGAAGGATAGTTCGGGATGCTGATGCAAGTGTCTCCTGCGTTCCACCATCTTCTCTTGTAGAGAAGGCGCAAACCCCGCTAGACGGCCCATCTTTTCCCTCCTGTTTCCTACCTTTCCCTTCTTCATTGTAATAATAAGCACTTCGACTCGCAATGGCGGCTTCAACTTGTGGCCAGTCTACGCGAAGGGGATCGCTGAGCACTTCGGGGCGCACGTCTCCGACGAAGGTTCTGCAAGACCTCCCGAGCGTTGATGCCTCGTCTGTACCGTTCGTGGTGGTCACCCGCGGAGAGGACCTCGCGAGAAGTAGGCTGTCGCTTCTCGTCCGGTTAGATGGTGGGCGATGCTGGTTTCGAACCAGCGACCTCTGCCGTGTGAAGGCAGCACGATGGTTTGCTGGAGCTTTCTGGAGCTTGCAAAATCCTCGGAAATAGCCGCATTTCTGTGTTGAACGTTTTCCCGAGCTTTCAGGAGATCTACTCGGGTTGCTGCACGGTTGCTGCACAGGCCGAACCGCCAACTAGGTGAGACGGGAGTACGTTCTCATGTCGCCGTTGCCGCCTACACCGTGCTTATCGGTGGTCTGGTCACCATCCCTCTCGCCCTACACGGTTTCGTCGACGCCGAGTGACTGCTTATCCCTTGTCTAGGAGCCGTACTCCTTCTCGAAGGTGGCCCTAAACTGGTCCGTGGGCGGCGACCGAACGCGGTGCCTTCGGCCTCCGGGTCTCGCTTTTCCTTGGGTGCTGGAGCACGAGATAATGGATAAAGCGCGGTACCTAGAGGCTGGCGGCGCGGCTGTCTGAGGCGCTAGAGCTGACGGAGGCGGCCTCCAGGGAGGCCCGCCGCCTGCGCATCGCCGGCCGGCAGCATCGGACTTCGGGCTGACGGGGTTCTAGGAAGTCCGCGTGGCCCCGGTCCTATCGTTCTCGGCGTCCCTGTCCGTCGGTGTCTGGCTGTGCGCGGTCCTTGCCCAGCAGGGAGATCGCGCGGTTCTCTCGGTCCACGCTGACGCCGGCGACGGGCAGCAGGACGGTCCTTGTCCCGAAGGGACCCAGGGCTACCTCCATCTGCGCCGCCCGCCCCGCCTCGTCCACGAGCACCCTCGACACCCGGCCGACGCGTGTGCCCAGGGAGTCGCGCAGCTCCCAGCCCGCGAATGTCTCCGCCTCCCTGTATCCGGTGCCCTCGCCCATGGCTTGGGATGTTCGCATGGAATCGGTCGTCTGGCGAGGCCTCGGAACACCGCAGCCCCGTTCGCTCCGCGTCCGCTCTGGCTTTATTGGCGGGGGTGTGCCATAAGGGACGCGTGAAGAGGTTGAGGGACTTCGAGAACATCGCCGCCTTCTTCAGCGACCGGGAGATAGACGAGCTCCAGGCCGCCGTGGATGTGCGTCGCGCTGCCCGTCTCGAACGCCCGCGGCGGGGCCCGGCTACCCTGGCCCCGCCGCTCCGTCCGGGGCCGGGAACCCCAAAAAGGAAGAGGCGTGCAGGCTGAGGCCGGGGGCGGGGGTTCAGGGACAACGCCAGGCGGCTGCTGCGGGTGTCCTACGAGCGGCAGGTCGCGGGCGGAGGGCAGGTGACCCACGTGGACCTCGGCGCGGGGCAGAGGAGTTCGGGATAGACTCGGCCGGCCACCGCTTCGCCGCGTTGCTCGACTATATGGAGGTCATGGGGTGGGCGGAGACGGACCTGTTCGCCAACGACGCCCCCGGCGGTTCCGTCCGCAGGATCACCGCGCGCGGGCTGGCGGTCGTTGGGGAGGCCTGACCCCCGAGCGCGTGCGGGTAGGGGATAAGGGGCGTGCACTTCCTCCCCTGGTGGGCGCTCCTGGTGGGCGCTCCTGGCGTGCCTGGCGGCGAGCGCCGTCGCCACCTACCTCCTCCTCGGCCGCACCCAGGCGGGCGACTCCCGGTGGGCTATGTTCGCGCTGACCGCCATCGCGGCCCCCGCGGTGCTCGCGGCGGCTTTGGCCGCGGCCATCGTCCTTTCGACGCTGCTCTCCGAGAACCTGGAGGAGCGGGCGGCGCCCGCGGGGCGACCCGAGTCCACGGCAAGGACCGAGCGCACGGGCGCAGGAGCGACCACCGAAGGGAGCGATCCCGGGACGCCCCCGGAGCGCACGGCCCCCGCGACGGGCAGCCCGTCCGCTTCCGCAAGCGCTTCCGCAAGCGCTTCCGCGGGCGCGTCGCCCCCCGCCTCTGCTTCGGCCTCGGCGGCCCCCTAGACGGTAGCGCCGTTCAGCCGCCGAAGGGCCCCCGCCACCGTCCGCGCCGCTCCCCGCGCCCGCCGGACCTTCCAGCGTCGAGCTCGGCCCGCAGGGCGTCAGCGCGTTCCTTCTCTTCGCGCGCGGCGTCGCGCAGGGCTATCTCCTGCACCTCCGCGGCCTCCAGGCGGGCCTCCAGCCGATCAAGCTCCTCCAGGAGCCCCTCTGCCTTCGCCCGCAACGCGCCCACCGCCTCCGAGAGACGCTCGGAGGTTTCCGACGGCGTTTCCGCCGGGTCTCCTTCCAAGGGCGGGTCGGGGGTCGCGTCGGCCACGCCGGGCGCGGAGGCGCCGCGCGGCATGGCGACCGTCTCCGCCGCGTCGTCCTGGGGGGCTCGGGGCCCGGCCTGTGGCCGCCAGGACGGTCGCCCCGCCTGTGGGCCTCCAGCGCGCTCGCCGGCACCCGCCACGGCCCTGGCGCCCCGCCCACGACCCCGGGGCCGCGCTCGCCCTCGAGCTCCCCGGAGCGGAGCACCTGGCGCACGCGGGCCGGGGAGACCCCGAGCAGCCGCGCCGCCTCGTGGGCGCTGTAGTAGTCGGTTTCCCTTGCCACGGGGCGTAAATACCCCAACCGGCCGATCCCAACACCCGAGCGACGATCCGTCGCCGTCGAGAACTTCTATTCACCCAACGTCCTAGAGAGACTGTCTGATAAACCGAACTGGGCCCCGAAGCGCGACCCAAAAAGCGGCTCAGAGGGGCCGAACACGCACCCGATCGCCATTGCGCGCCACCGAAACGCAGGCCCGGAACGCCCTCCAGCCATTTATCAGACAGTCTCTGGAAGGGGCGTTCCCCGAAGTCCGCACAGCCCGGTCCTATGCTGAGTGGGCAACTTTCTTGCGTACAAGCCATGGAGCTTTTTGTTCCATACACAAGAAGCCGATACTTGCCCGGTAGCGGGATAGTTGCCCGGCAGGATTACGGGCGCTGCGGTTTCTTGAACACCATCCCGACCCAACCGTCCTGCGAGCGCCGCTCCTCCAA
>CADCUW010000508.1 GCA_902805985.1 uncultured Rubrobacteraceae bacterium | reverse complement strand
CGCAGAGCCCCCCGAACGCGGTGGTCTTCGCCACCGAGCCCGTGCCGTTCGCGGTGAGGGAGCCGGCGGTGGACCTCGACGCGGTGGAGAGGCTGGGTTGGGGCGTAGCCCTGTGGATGGGATGCGACGATGCCCAGGCTCTCTGCGACTCGCTCGTCGGGGCCGGGGTACGGATCGCCCAGGAGCCCTTCGACGGCCCGTTCGGCAAGACCTTCACCTTCGTGGACCCGGACGGCTACTGGGTGACGGTGCACGATGGCGGCTGAGGCGTTAGGTAGCACCGGTCGGTTCGAGTTGAAGCCCTCGGGGCCGTACTCGCTGGCGTCGAGCGTCCGGTTCCTGGAGGGCTTCGCCCCGGCGCGCTACGAGGGGGATGGGTCCGACCGTCTGCGTCTCGCCTTCCTCGCCGACGGCCTCGATCGTGGGGAGCGGGCCGCTGGCGCGCTCGTCGACCCAGAAGATGGCAGGGCGGTGGTACGTACCTACGGCGAGGCTTCGCCCGAGACCGTGCGGGACCAGGTCGAGCGTATCCTCTCCCTGGACACCGACGGAAGCGGGTTTCCGGAGGTCGGTAGACGGGACCCAGTGGTGGGGCAGCTCCAGGAGCGGTACCCTGGCTTGAGGCCCGTACTCTTCCATTCCCCCTACGAGGCCGCCGCCTGGGCGATCATCGGCAACCGGATCCGGATCGTGCAAGCCGCAAGGATAAAGGCGCGGATGGCCGAGAAACTCGGCAAGGTGGTCGAGGTGGACGGCAAGGAGGAGTACACCTTCCCTGGCCCTTCGAGCTTGCTCGCGTTGGGATCTTTTCCCGGACTCTCCGAACGTAAGGTCGGCTACCTGCGTGCTCTGGGCCGCGCGGCCCTGGAGGGCAGACTAGAGGCAGCTTACCTGCGGACGCTACCCGTCGCGGAGGCGCTCGCCCGGCTCAAAGAACTACCCGGCATCGGCGATTTCTCCGCGGAACTGGTACTCCTGCGTGGCGCCGGCGCACCCGACCGGCTCCCCGTCCACGAGGCCCGGCTCGGTAGGGCGGTGGCGATGGCCTACGGCCTCACCGAGCCGCCCACTGCGGAGGAGCTTGCCGAGATCTCCGAATTGTGGCGTCCCTACCGTACATGGGTAACCTTGCACCTAAGAACCATGCTTGAGGACGAGATGGGGGAGATCGCCAGCGGCTCGAGAAGCTCTGGGTCTGGGGCGGCCGATGCGTAGGCGCCAACAGCGACATCTCTGCGTTCAAAGTGGACCCGAGGTGCTGGGCAGTGGAGCGAAGCATCGCCTGGATCTGTCGCAACCGGCGGCTCGCCAAAGATTACGGGCGGAAGGTGCCGACCAGCGGGTGCTGGCCCGAGGTTGCCGTAATTCGGCTCATGTTGGATCGGCTCGGAGGAGATTGAGCGGCATACCCAAACACCCTCCCAGCGGCGGAAGCGTCAACCTCTCGGATGTCGGAAGGACCGGCGAAGCGTACGAGACCGGCAAAAGACGTAAGGCCTGAGAGCCGGGAGTCGTGTTTTTTGACTCTCGGCTCTCGATTCCCGACGCTTGGGGAGCGAAGCGGCCTAGCGGTTGTCGATGAGTTCGGCGACTATAGGGTAGCGGTACTCGCCATCCTTGCTCACCCGGTAAGCCGCGTAGGCCGCGTGGGCGAACGGGACGAGGGTGAGAAGGGCCATCGCCGGGATCAGAAGGAAGCCGACGAGGACGAGGGTGAGTAGCCCGGTCAGCGCCCAGCCGACGCCGAGGATCGCCAGCCACGCCCCCTGGTAGGCCGCCGACTGCAGCGCCTCGAATGTCACCTTGCGCGAGCGGTCCTTAAAGACGAGCCAGATGATGAGCGCCGCCACCGGCCCGAGGAAGATGGTGAAGATGTTGAGGAAGGTGCTCAGGTGCGCGAGCACCGACCATCTCTTCTCCTCCCGCGCTCCCAAGGCCGCGGGCCGCTCCCGCCCGATCCGGCCCCGCCACGCCCGCTCCGGTCCGTGCTCTTCGGTGGCCCCATAGTTCTTCTCTCTCGCTTCCATGGTTTCCATGCCGGTTCCTCTCTGTAGCTTGCCGGTCTATGCCAATAACTTAAGCCGGGTCGCACGATCCGGCATCGGCCAGCGGGACGAAAAGGGGTAAGCCCCCGGGACCAGGACATGTAGTGGCTCCGGCGCGTCCGGCGTAGCGGCCTCTTGAGCGACCATGGGAAACTCCGATTACCATTTCCGCTTCCTCCGTCCGCCGCGCTGGTCCGCGCGACCACCGGACTCCGACGCAAACTGCGATAAGCCCCCGGGTACTACCCGAGATCCCAGGCCTTCGTGCGGGGGGGCCCGACAGGAGATGGAGTTCCTGGCGTAGCGCTACGACGGGGCGGTACCTCCTCGGGGCCTTGGAGTCGGTTCGGCTGAGCCTCCCGAGCCACTCCGAGAGCACGGTTCGCTCGCCGGGCGTCAGCTTGGCCTCCGCCTCGGGAAGGACGGCCTCGAGCGCGACGGCGCGGGTGGCGACCCGGCCGCGACCGTCTTCCGGGAACTCCGCCCGTCCGTGGTCACCGCGGCGAGTACCGCCTCGCGGGCCGCCTCCGACAGCCCGGGGTCGTGATCGGCCGGGTCGGCGCCGAGCAGCGTGAGGGTGACCCCCACCCCCGCCGCGGCCCGCACTATCCGATCTCTGGTGCTCGTCTTCGTCATCTCTTTACTCATGTTGCATATGGCAACATCGTTTTGTTATCAGAGATCGTATTACCGTCGATATGGTGGTATTGTTGTCGTTGTTAACAAAAGCGGCTTTGAGGCGAAGGAACGGAGGCGCGGTAATGGGTGTACAGATGACTCGCCACGCAGCAGTCGGACGCCGGGCTGGCCGTCGTGGCGGCCGGGCCGACCCGGAGGAGGACGGGTACAGAAGGACACAGAGATGAGAAGTTTATTCGGTGCGTTGCAGAGTAGGTTGCAGAAAGGAAACACCATGAAGATGCTCGTGACCGGGGCCACAGGGACCGTGGGTGGGCACATCGTCCGCCACCTTACGGGTCAGGGCCATGAGGTTAGGGTACTCGTACGCGACCCGGCCAAGGCCATCTTCCCCGCCGAGGTGGAGGTACTAGAGGGGGACCTCACGGACATCGACGACGTCCGCCGGGCTCTGGACGGGGTAGACCGTGCGTTCCTCAACATGGCCGACGACAACGGCGCCGTCTTCGCGACGGTCGCCGGGGAGGTCGGGCTCGGGCACACGGTGCTGCTGTCGTCGTTCACGGCCGGACACCCCCTGCCCAGCGGCGACCAGAACATCATCGCCGCCCGCCATAAGGCCGGGGAGCGGGCCCTCACAGAGGCCGGGGTGCCTTCCACGTTCTTGCGGGCGGCGGGCTTCGACTACAACATCCTGATGTGGGCCGGCGGGGCGACGGACGGCGTGATCCGGACGCCCTACC
>CADCUW010000507.1:5518-11697 GCA_902805985.1 uncultured Rubrobacteraceae bacterium | reverse complement strand
CTCCTTCAGCCGCAGCTCGAAGATGGCCCCGCGCAGACCCTCCACCGAACGCCTGAGGGCGTCGGCGGAGTCCCCGAGGGCTGTCTCGCTACCGTTCCGGCTCGTGACCTGGAGGACCTGTATCTCCTGCAGGGCGTAGACGATGTCCTGGAGGATGCTGTCGTGGAGCTCGCGGGCTATCCGGTTGCGCTCGGCCTCCCGGATCTCCCGCATCGCTTCTTCGGCGCGCTTTCGCTCGGTTATGTCGCGGACGACCGAGCAGATCACCTCCCGGCCGCCGTAGGAGATTACCCCTCCCGAGACCTCGACGTCGATCTCCTCGCCGTCCTTACGACGGTAGCTCCTCTCGCCGACCAGGAGATACCCCCGCTCTAGGGCACGGGCCACGTTCCGGTCGACGCCCTCCGTATCTTGCGGGACGAGGTCGTAGAGGGTTATCCCCTTCACCTCTTCCTCGTCGTAGCCGAACATCCTCCGGAAGGCGGGGTTGGCCTCAATGACGCGCTTGGTCCTGGGGTCGAAAAGGAAGATGCCCTCTCCGGCCTGCTCGATCACCGCCCTGTAGCGCTCCTCGCTCTGCCGCAGGTCTCTCGCCGCCCGCGCCCGCTCTATGGACTCCCAGCAACGGTTCGCCACGGACACGACGAGATCTACCTCTTCGCGCGACCAGCGCCGCGGCGTCTTCTGGTGGACGGCCATCCCGGCCACGAACCGTCCTTCCTTGTGCAGCGGGACGCTGATGACGGCCCGGATCCGCGTCTGCCGGTACGCCGCGAGGTCGGCCCCACTCACGCGTTCGTCCTCCTCGGCGTCGTTGACCACGTAGGGTTCGTTCTTCCGCGAGAGCCGCAAGGCCTCGGCGCCGAACTGGGACATGGCAAAGCGCCCGATGATGCTTGGCACCCCGTTGGCGTAGTCGCCGGTGATGCGGAAGTGGTCCTCGTCCGCCTCGACCTCGGCGTAGGCGCAGCGGTCGGCCCCCACATGCTCGCCGAGCATCCGGGCCGTGGCTGCCATGACCTCGTCGGGGTCGGTGATGGGTTGCAGCGCCCGGTCCAGGTTGGCGAGGAACCCGCCCCGCTCCTCGGCCTCCTTACGCCGGGTGATGTCCGTGGAGATGCCGCAGAGCGCGTAGGGTCGGCCGTCGGGCTCCTTGAGCGGGAACTTTACGGAGAAGTAGGTGCGGGTCTCCCCGCCCCCAAGGACCGTCTCCTCCGCCTCCAGCGGGGTGCCGGAGAGAAGGACCTCAAGGTCGTTGCGCCGGTACTCTTCGGCCATCTCCTCGGGGAACAGGTCATGGCCGGTCCGGCCCAGGATCTCCTCCTTCGAGAGGTCGAACAGTTCCTCGAAGCGGCGATTCACGAGGGTGAAGCGGCCCTCCCGGTCCTTCACGTAGATCACGGCCGTCGTGTAGTCCAGGATGGCCTGGAGGTTCTCCCGGCTCTCCCTGAGCGCCTCCTCCGCCAGCCGCCGCTCGGTGATGTCGCGGGCGTTGACGACTATGCCCCCCACGGCGGGGTCGTGCAGCAGGTTCTCGCCGACAGCTTCCAGGTAACGCCAGGAGCCACCCCTGTCCCTGACCCTGTACTCCAGGGGCGGGAAGGGGCCGGGCACGTCGCGGTGGTCCCTGAGCACCTCGGCCACGCGGTCGCGGTCTTCGGGGTGGATCAGGCCGAGCGCGCCGAGCCCGACCCTCTCCTCGGGCGCGAAGCCCAGGATCCGCCCGACGGCCGGGCTCTCGTAGAGGATGGTGCCGTCGCCGTCGAGGACCACGATGATGTCCGAGGCGTTCTGAACGAGGGAGCGAAACCTCTCCTCGCTCGCCCGCAGGGCATCCTCAGCCCGCCGCCCCTCCGTAACGTCCGTGCAGTAGATGCGGAGCAGGCCCCCCTCCGGCGTGCGCGAGACGACCTGCTGGTAGTAGCCCCCGCCGACCCGCACCTCGCGCACGAAAGGCCGCCCGCCCGCGGACCAGATGCCCCTAACGGTCTCATCCAGATCGGCGAGGACCGGGTGCCGCGGCCCGAGTTCCCTGAGGTTCGGGAAGCTGGCCTGGGCCGCGGGGTTGAGGTAGGTCGGCGCGCCGGCCACGCTCGTCTCGATGATGGGGTTCGGGTCAAGCTCGGGGAAGGACGCGAGCTGCGCGAGCTGGTCCTCGGCCTCCTTCTGCTCCGTGACGTCTCTCTGGGTGCCCCAGATCCGAACCAGCCGCCCGTCCTCGACGATGCCGCTCAGGTTGTTGAGGATCACCCTCTCGTTGCCGTCCCGGTCGAGCTCCCTGGTCTCGCCGTCTTTCAAGCGATACCCGGCGCGGGCGGCGGCCCTCAGGTACTCCACGTTGGCCGGGTTCGAGGGGGGCAAAAGGTCGCCGACCCTGGCGCCGACGAGGTCCGTGGCGCCCCCGAAACCGTACATCCGGGCCATCACGTCGTTGCACTCGGCGAGGTAGGCGTGGCGGTAGAAATGGTCGAGCTGCTCGTCCTCAGGCAGGTCGACGGGCATCGGCGCTTCGAGCTCGAAGCGCCAGATCCCCTCGGTGCTCTGGTCTATAAAGGTCCGGTAGCGCTCCTCGCTCCTGCGCAGCTCCTCCTCGGCGAGCTTCTGGTCCGTGACATCGTACTGGACGCCCTGCCAGTAGAGGGGCCTTCCGGCCTCGTCGCGCACGAGGGTCGCCTCGTCCCTGATCCAGACCATCCTCCCATCACTGGCGAACTGGCGGTACTCGGCCCTGAAGGGCTCGCCGGTCTCGTCTGTGCGCCGGTCTTCTTCGAGCACCCTCTCGCGGTCGTCCGGGTGCATGATGTTCAGCCAGTGGTCAGGGTCGAGCATCTCCCGGTCGGCCGGGTAGCCAAGCACGCTCTCGGCCTGGGGGCTGACGTAGGTGACGCGTTTGTCGCCGAAGGGGTCCTGCACGTAGGTGACGGCCGGTATCTGCTCGACGAGCGCCCGGTAGCGGACCTCGGTCTCCCTGACCCTCTTCTCGGCCTCCCGGCGCCCGGTGACGTCGCGCGCCAGGGCGAGCACGAGCGGGCTCCCCCCGTCCTCGAACATGCCGATGCGCACCTCTACCGGGAAGGTGGTGCCGTCCCTGCGACGGTGCATCCCCTCAAGCGTAAGGGGCGCGCCGGTTGAGACCTCGTCCCACAAGTCTTTCAGAGACGCGGGGTCGTGGCCTACCTCCACGTCCGCTACGGACATGCCGAGCAGCTCCTCTCTCGGGTACCCCAAAGAGTCGCACGCCCTGTGGTTCACGTCCACGAGGCGGCCCTCGAGGTCGTGCACGAACATCGCATCGGCGGCCTGCTCGACGAGCCGGCGGAACCGGATCTCGCTCCGGGCGAGCGCCTCCTCGGCCCGCGTCCGCTCCCTGCGCACCTCAGCCTCCTTGAGCTCCCGCTCGATGGCTGGGCAGAGGCGGGCCATGTTCTCCTTGGTGAGGTAATCGTTGGCGCCGGCCTTCATGATCTCGACCGCCGCGTCCTCCCCGATCTTGCCGGAGACCACGATGAACGGCACGTCGTACCCGAGCCCCCGCAGCAGCTCCAGCGCGTCGGGCGCCCTGAACCTCGGCATGTAGTAGTCCGAGACGACGACCTCGTAGGGCTCCCCCCGGGCCGAGGCCTCTTCAAGCGCCCGCTCCATCTCCTCGGGCGTGTAGACCCGCTCGTAGAGGGGCTCGTAGCCGCCGCGCCTGAGCTCGCGCAGCAGGAGCATGGCGTCGTTCTCGGAGTCCTCGACGAGCAGCAGGCGCACGGGGATGCTTCGTTCGGGAGCCCCTTTCACGCGAGCTCCCGCTTCTTCGCCGGAATCTCCTCGGCCTGGCGGTCCCTGCCGCCTAGGGTGAAGAAGAAGGTGGCCCCCTCGCCGACGGCGCCCTCGGCCCACACCTCGCCCCCGTGGCGGTGGACGATCCTCGCCACCGTCGCGAGCCCTATCCCCGTCCCCTCGAACTCCTCCGGGCCGTGTAGCCTCTGGAAGGCCCCGAAGAGCTTGTCCTTGTAGGCCGCGTCGAAGCCAGCCCCGTCATCCGAGACGAAGAAGGCTCCCCCCGAGGCGCCGAAGCGTATCGTGGCCCGGGCCTCCCTGGAGGTGAACTTCCAGGCGTTGCCGATCAGGTTCTCAAGCGCCACCTTGAGCAGCCCGACGTCGCACCGGGCCACGACCCCATCTTCGATCTCGAAGCCCACATCCCGGTCAGGCTCCGCGGTCTTCAGATCTTCGGCGATGCCGGCCGCGAGCGCGCTCAGGTCGACCCGCTCGCGCGTGAGGGGCCTGCGGCCCACCCTCGAGAGGTCGAGCAGGTCGTCTATGAGCTCGGCCATGTGCCGGCTCGCCGTCCGCACTCTCGCGAGGTAGTCGAGCCCCTCGTCGTCGAGCCTCTCCGAGTAGTCCTCGGCGAGGATCTGGGAGAAGCCGTCTATGGTTCTTAGGGGCGCCCTGAGGTCGTGGGAGACCGAGTAGGAGAAGGCCTCGAGCTCCTTGTTGGTCCCTTCGAGTTCGCGGTTGGCGTCTTCGAGGTCTTCGCTGGCCCTCTCGGCGCGCAGGCGGCTGCTCACGAGCATCCAGGAGACGCCGAAGAGGAACAGGCTCACCCCGATGCCTGTGGCCAGGACGAAGAGGGGGAGGTTGCTCTGGCCGTCTTCCTCGAAGCCCTCCAGGGTGGCGAAGTACAGGCTCCACTCGCGCCCGGCCACCTCGATGCTGCGCTCCTTGGCGAAGAGCTGGTCGTACCCGGCGACCCCGGCCCGCTTGACCCCGTCGGCGTCGTAGAGCAGGGCGCCCGACTCCATGTCCTCTCCGGCGTAGACCTCGAAGTCTATGGCCGGGTCGAAGTCGCCCCCGAAGACGGCGTCGAGCAGGCCGCTCCTCCTGAAAGCGCCGACGACGAAACCTCTCAGCGCCTTTCGGCGCTCGGCCACGCTCCTGGTGGGCTCGCCCTCCTCGTAGACCGGCAGGTACACCATGAAGCCGGACCGCAGCTCCAGGTCAGCCTTTGCCTCCGGGGCGGCCTGAGAGAGCATGTATGTCATCTCTGTGGCTTGGGGCGTTCCCCTGTCCCGGGCCCGGTCCATGGCGGCCCGGCTGACGGTGTCCACGTAGGCGTCACGCCCGAACAGGTCGCGGTTCGCCTCGTCGGCGGGCGCGGCGAGCCTCACCGGGAAGTAGACCGAGCGCTCCCCGCCGGGGTCGAGGTCGGGCCGCAGCCCCGGCAGCCCGTCCTCCTCCATCCGCCGGACAAAGTCCTCGCGCTCCGAGGGCTCCACCCGCTCCGCGTAGGCGAGGGCCTGCAAGCCCTCGAGACGGCGGACGGGCTCGACGCCCTTCACGTACTCCTCCCACTCGGACCGCTCGACGTCGTCGCTCGCGAGGACGAGGCCGCGGGCGCCGAACATGGCGTCCAGGTAGTCGTCCGTGCGGCGCTCAACGGCCGCCTGCGTGGCCGTCACCGTCTCGTTGAAGCGCACGACGTTCTGCGCCTTGACCGTATCGCGCACGTAGAACCAGGCGAGCGCGGTGAGCAACAGTGAGATCAGCAACACCCCGTACGCCGCCGCCCCGAGCCGCAGGTGCCGGCCCAGACGGCCGAGTCCCCGCCGGACCCGCCCGAGGGTCTCCCTCAGCGCTCCCATCCGCCGCCCCCGCGCCTTGATCTCTCCCGGCGCGGAAGCCCGCGGCCTAACGCGCACGGCCCCGCACGAAACGCATCTTCGATGGATAACGTCCCGCCCACTGCTGAGATCCTTCCCAATCTCGAAGCCACGGTCGAACGCGCCCCAAAAGACGCGCGCCGCACGCCCACAATGTTAACAGCCCCGCAACCGCCCGGAAAGACGCTTTGGCCGCTACGCGACCGGGAAATCTTCGCCGGAACGCAACTCCTTCTGGTAGACCACGTATGCGGTCTTCAGCCGCATCCCGGCGCGGCCGTAGAGCCTCGGCGCCCCCGTCACGCTCCCCGCGTCCACGCTGAGCTCTACCTGATGGACGCCGCGCCCGCGGTACTCTCCGAACGCCTGGCGCAGCAGCGCCAGGCCCAGGCCGCGCCGCCGCCACGGACGCCGCACGCCGACGACGTCCACCCATCCCTCGCCCGCCACCGTCTTGCACAGGACCATCCCGGAGATCTCCCCGCCATCCATCGCCAGGAACCACAGGGAAGGGTCGAAGCCCTCGTTCTT
>CADCUW010000507.1:0-5418 GCA_902805985.1 uncultured Rubrobacteraceae bacterium | reverse complement strand
ACGGACGCCGCACGCCGACGACGTCCACCCATCCCTCGCCCGCCACCGTCTTGCACAGGACCATCCCGGAGATCTCCCCGCCATCCATCGCCAGGAACCACAGGGAAGGGTCGAAGCCCTCGTTCTTTGTCATGCCGACGAAGCGCTCGAACGTCCCCCTCGGCCGGCCCCACACGTCCCTGAAGGCGTCCTCGACCGCCTCGAAGAGCCGCCGCTCGTCCCTACCGGGGACGAAGGTCCGTACCGTCAGGCCTTCCGGCCACTCCGGTTCTGGCGGCTCGTCGTCCAGCTCTATCTCCATGACGTACGTGGCACGCACGGCCTCGTAGCCAGCGTTCTCCAGGAGCCCTCGGGCGTCGGTGTTCGTCGAGATCACGTACTGCTTGACCACGATCCGGGATCCCTCCGGCGCGAGATGCATCCTCTCCTCTATCCAGTCCTCCCCCCATTCGACGAGCCACGCCCCGATCCCGCGCCCCCGGTGCCCGGGGTGGACGTAACCGTAGACGCTCAGCGAGACGAAGGCGCGGTTGACCACGTCGGCGTACCCGGCGACGGCCCCGTCCGGCCCGAGCACGAGCACGGCCTCCTCCCGGAGGTCCACCTCGTGCCAGTCGTCCAGGACGTGCTCGACGCTGGTGCCCTCGGCACCGCCGTCCGCCCGCACGCAGGCGGCCATGAGGCCGGCGACCGCGACCGCGTCGCCAGGCGCTGGCGGCCTGCAGGAGAACCCTTCCGGCAACCCTCTCATGCGCCGCAGCCTAGCACCGGGTCCCCACCACGCGCCCGCGCCAGAATCCTCGCGGCCGGCGAACCCCGGTCCGGCTAGTTCGATAAGTCGCGCCGGGAGAGGCGCGGCCGTCGCGAAACCCCGTCTCGGAGAGGTAACGCTCCGCCTCTGAACCGAGGTCCCGCGGCCCATCGAATACGCCCCGCGCCCGCGGCCGCTCAAAGACAGCGGCGACGAGCACCAGACGCACGAGCTCGGCCTTCGTTATCCCCTCCGAGACGGCCCGCCGATCCAACGCCCTGTCAACCTCAGGGTCTAGATAAAGACTCGTCTTCTACATGACGTAGAGCCACTACCCACCACCCGCCGGGGCCGGTTGCGGGCGGTACGCATCAAAGGGCTCTGAGGGCCAAACAAGAGGGGCTCCCCGAATCGGGGAGCCCCTCTGCCAAGCGTTCTACGTGTCCGTTCTACTGCTGCGTTACGGCCGCCCTCCTCTCGAAGGTCAGCTCGTCGTCGGCGCGGTCGACGAGGATGGTGTCGTCGGGGTCGAAGTCGCCGCCGATTATCCGGCTGGAGAGGGGGTTCTCGACGTAGCGTCTTATCGCCCGGGCCAGCGGCCTCGCGCCGAACTTCGGGTCGTAGCCCTGCTCGGCGATGAACTCCTTGGCCGCCTGCGTCACCTCGACGCTTATCCGCTGGCTCTCGAGGTGCTTGTTCATGCGGGAGAGCATGATGCCCACGATCTCCAGCACGTCCTCGCGGGTGAGCGGCTCGAAGACGATGATCTCGTCCACGCGGTTGATGAACTCGGGCCTGAAGGCCCGCTCCAGGGCGTCCATCGCCCGCCGCTCGGTCTCGGCGAAGTCCACGCCATCAGACGAGGTGAACCCGAACTGCTTGGTCGAGACGAGGTGCTGGCTCCCGACGTTGGAGGTCATGATGATGACGGTGTTCTGGAAGTTCACCGTCCGGCCCTGCGCGTCCGTCAGCCTCCCGTCGTCGAGCAACTGCAGCAGGGTGTTGAAGACGTCCGGGTGGGCCTTCTCGATCTCGTCGAAGAGGACTACCGAGTACGGCCTGCGCCTGACCGCCTCCGTGAGCTGGCCGGCCTCGTCGTAGCCGACGTAGCCGGGAGGGGCGCCGACGAGCCTGGAGACCGTGTGTCGCTCCTGGAACTCGCTCATGTCTATCCGGATCATGGCGTCCTCCTCGCCGAAGAGGTACTCGGCGAGCGTCCTGGCAAGCTCGGTCTTTCCGACACCCGTGGGGCCGAGGAAGATAAAGCTCCCGACGGGACGGTTCGGGTCCTTGATGCCGGCCCTCGAGCGGCGGACGGCCTCGGCGACGGCCTTGACGGCCCTGTCCTGCCCGACGACGCGCTCGTGGAGCACGGCCTCGAGGTTGAGGAGCCGCTCGGCCTCCTCCTGGATGATGTTGGTCGCGGGCACCCCGGTCCACTCCTCCAGGATGCGGGCGATGTCCTCGCGTCCGACCTCGGGGGAGTTGTCCTCGCGCCGGCCGGCCCAGCCCTCCTGCTGCTCGCGCAGCTCGGCCTTGAGCTGCTCCTGGCGCTGCTTGACACCCGCCGCCTTCTCGTAGTCCTCGGCGCGCACCGCATCGTCCTTCTCACGCTCGAGACCGGAGATCTCCTCCTCGATGCGCCTGACGTCGACCGGCGGCACCGTGGCGCGCAGGCGCACCTCGGCGGCGGCCTCGTCGAGGAGGTCTATCGCCTTGTCGGGGAGGTAGCGGTCGGTTATGTAGCGGTCGCCGAGCTGGACGGCCGCGACGATCGCCTCGTCGGAGACGCGGACCTTGTGGTGCGCCTCGTAGCGGTCCCTCAAGCCGAAGAGGATCCCGACGGACTCGTCCACCGTAGGCTCGTCCACGAGCACGGGTTGGAAGCGCCGCTCGAGCGCCGCGTCCTTCTCGACGTGCTTGCGGTACTCATCGAGCGTGGTCGCGCCTATGACCTGGAGCTCGCCGCGGGCGAGCGCCGGCTTGAGCATGTTCGAGGCGTTCACGGCGCCGTCGGCCCCGCCGGCCCCCACGATGGTGTGGAGCTCGTCGATAAAGAGGACGATGTCCTTCTCCTCGCTCTGGAGCTCCCGGATCATGGCGCTCATCCGCTCCTCGAAGTCCCCGCGGAAACGGGTGCCGGCCACGAGGGCCCCGGTGTCGAGCGCGAGCACGCGCTTGCCCTTGAGGGTCTCGGGCACGTCGTCGGAGACGATCCTCTGCGCGAGCCCCTCGACGATGGCGGTCTTGCCGACGCCGGGCTCGCCGATGAGCACGGGGTTGTTTTTGGTGCGGCGGCTGAGGATGCGGACGGAGCGCGCTATCTCCTCGGCCCGGCCCATGACCGGGTCGAGCTCGCCGTTGCGGGCCGCCTCGGTGAGGTCGCGGGTTACCTGGTCCAGGGTGGGCGTCCGGCTCTGCTGCCCTGGCTGCCCGCCCTGGGCGCCGAATCCGCCACCGCCGAAGTTGCCGCCACCGAACCCGCCGGACCCGCCGCCGGGGCCGCCGGGCGCGACCCCGCCCGGTGCGGCGCCGCCGCGCTGCTGGAGCAGGCGGGCGATCTCCCGCCGAAGCGCCTCGGCGTCGGCGGCCCCGTTGCGGGCGAGTATCTGGTACGCGTTGCCGTCGCCCTCGCCGAGAAGGCCCAAGAGCAGGTGCTCGCTGCCGATCTGGGCGCTCCCCATCTGCCGCGCGGCCTGGAAGGCGAGCTGCAAGGCGTGCTTGGCGCTCGGGGTGAAGGTGTAGACGGCCTCGCCCGGGTTCCCGCGCTGCACGCTGAAGGTGGAGCGCATCTCGTCCACGTTGGCACCCGCGCGGCCGAGCGCCTCGGTCGCGACGTTGTCGCCGGTAACGATGCCTGCCAGCAGGTGGTCGGTCCCTATAGCGTTCGTCCGCGTCGTCCCGGCCGAGGCCTCGCGGGCCCGCATCACGGCCTCCCTGGCCTCGCCGCTCAGGGCCTCAAAGAAGTTGTTCGGCCCCTGGCCGCCCTGCTGCTGTATGAGGTTCTGGAGCATCTCGAACGGGCTCGTCCCGCCGAAGTTGCCGCCGCCCCCGATCATGCCGAGCTGCCGCGCGCACTGCGTGCACAGGTAACTCGTCGCGCGCTGCCCTCCCTGCTGCTGAAAGACCTGCACGCTCGCCGGCCTGATCCCACAGTTCTCACAAATCATCAGCCCAAAGCCTCCTCTAAGAATGAAAATTTGTATCCCTCTTTCCCCTGGACGGGGAAATGCTAACAGGCTAAATCTTAGTCTGTCACGCTAAGATTTTAGTACCGCGTCAGGGAACATCAAGGCGGGCCGGGGGCTGTTCTACGGTGTCGTCGTATCCGTATAATCTTCCCTGGCACGGTTTCGGCAGGGAGGCGGCGTTGAGGATAGCGGTATTGACGAGCGGGGGGGACGCGCCCGGGATGAACGCGGCCGTGCGGGCAGTGGCGCGGACGGCGTTTTCCCGGGGCTGGGAGGTGTTCGGGGTTCGGGACGGGTACAGGGGGCTTCTGGAGGGCAGGATCTACCCGATGGACCGCCGGGGCCTCGGCGGGATCCTCCACAGGGGCGGCACGATTCTCGGCACCGAACGGTCCAAGGAGTTCGCCACCCCGGAGGGCCAGCGGCAGGCGACCGGGAAGCTCGAGGAGGTCGGCATCGACGCCCTAGTCGTTATCGGCGGCAACGGGAGCCTGACGGGCGCGCTCAGGCTGATGGAGCTCGGGGTCTCCGTCGTCGGGGTGCCGGCCTCCATCGACAACGACGTGTGCGGGACGGAGGCTGCCATCGGGGTGGACACGGCGCTCAACACCGCGCTGCAGGCCATAGACCGCCTGAAAGACACGGCAAGCTCGCACCACAGGGCGCACGTGGTCGAGGTAATGGGCAGGGACTGCGGGTATCTCGCGCTCATGAGCGCCATCGCCGGCGGGGCCGAGGCGGCGGTAGTCCCCGAGTTCGAGCCGCGCCCCGAGGCGCTGTTGCTCCACATGAGAAAGGCCTACGACCAGGGCAAGTCGCACTTCATCGTCGTGGTCGCGGAGGGGGCGCCGCTCTCGGCCGAGGAGATCCACGAGTACATCAACGGCACCGAGGGGACTTACGACGCGCGCCTCACGGTCGTCGGGCACATCCAGCGGGGCGGCATACCGACCGCCTACGACCGCATCCTGGCCAGCCGCCTGGGGACCGCAGCGGCAGAGGCGCTCGCCGACGGGGGCTCCGGCACGATGGTCGCGGTCCACGGCGACGCGATAAGGCGCGTGCCGCTGCAAGAGGTCGTCGGCAGAGAGCGGGAGCTCGACCCGGAGATCTACAAGATGGCCGAGGTGCTCGCCGAGCTGCCGGAGTAGCCCGGCCGGGACGGGGTATACCAGGAGGGTATATTCAGCCAACGACGGAGATACGAAGGAAGGGAACGGTTTGGAAGAGCGCGGCCTGGTAGGCATCGAGGCGCGGACAGCGGACGGCGACGCGTACGGGCGTATCGTCGAGGTCGTCGTGGACGAGGACGGGGCGATCACGCACGTCATCGTCGAGCGCGACGACGAGGGGCCGGACCTCGAGAGGTTGGAGGTCCCGATCACGTCCCTGGCGTTGGACCGGGACGTGGACTTCGCGACCTTCCACGCCGACCCCTCAGACGACGAGCCCGGCGACCACCTCGGAGACGAGGAG
>CADCUW010000506.1 GCA_902805985.1 uncultured Rubrobacteraceae bacterium | reverse complement strand
ACTCGCTGAAGTTGTCGTCCCCGGCGGTCTCGCCCCGCGTCATGCGCCCGGCCGCCTCGGACCACGCGCGCAGAAGGTCTCGCACCTCGGACACTTCTTGCGTGACGAGGTCCAGGGCCACGAAGTGCAGGTGCTCCTGTTGGGCGGTCGCTATGCCGGCCTGGTGGACGTCGTGGAAAGCCACCGTCCGGAGATCCGGCAGCACGGACGTCTCGTCTCCGGCGTCCCGCGCGTCGGCGGCCCCACCGAGCGCCGCGTAGCCGCCGGCCCCGAGGGCCAGGCCCGCCCCGGCAGCACCGGTAACGCGGAAAAGGTCCCGGCGGCTGAACTTCTTGCCGCCGACCTTCCCGTCGCTCATCCTTCGAGCACCTGCCCGACCCTGGAGAGGGGCTCGGCGAGGGCGTCGACCTTCTGGCTCAGGGCGCGACGGTCGGCCTCGCTCAACTTCTCGTAGGAGACCCAGCCGTCGCCCTTGCGGTACTGGTCGAGCTCCTCGTGGACGCCGTCGAAGCCCTCCTCGACCTCGTTGGCGAGGGTGAGGTCCTCGCCCGCGACCTCCGGCTTGAGCTCCTCGAAGGCCGCCTCGGAGCCCTCGACGTTGGCGTTTATGTCGTAGAGGTCGGTGTGCGAGTAGCGGTCTTCTTCGCCCGTGATCTTGCCCGCCGACACCTCGTTCAACAACTCGACCGACCCCGTGACGAGATCCACGGGCTCCAGCTCCAAGTCCTCGACGTCCTCGCGCAAATTCGAGACGTCCTTCATGAGCTGACGGGCGTACTCCTCCTGGCCCTCGGTGGTGTTCTCGACCCAGAGCGCCTTCTCGATCCTGTGGAACCCGCGCCACTCTTCCTCGGGCACGTCGCCCTCCCTGGCGTCGATGTTAGGGTCGTAGTCCCCGAGCGCCGCGGCTATCGGCTCGATCCTCTCCCACGGCTCCCGCGTCGGCCCGAAGAGCCGCTTCGCCTCCTTCACGTCACCCGATATCACCGCGTCCGTGAAACCCTCGGTCCGCTCCTCCAGAAGCGCGACCTGCTCCACGACGTACTCCTCATACCCCTCGGCCGCCGCCGCGAGCTCGGGGCTTCCGCCAACCGCGACCGCCCCCGTCGTCTCCTCCGAGGTGGTCTCTTCCGAGGTCGTCTCTGCCGTGGTCTCGCCGCCCGTGGCCTCTTCGGACGTCGTCTCGGCGCCCTCCTGGCTACCGCCCCCGCCCTGGCCGTCGTTCGACGGTGGCGGCTGACCGCAGCCCGCGACCGTCAGCGCGAAGAGCGCGCCCAGCAGCACGTACGTCGCCCACCCCGACCCGCGGCCCAGCCAACTCTTCTCGCGCAACAAACCCCTCCGAGCACTAATGAAAGTCATTTGCAATAACCGAGAGGTAAAGTTAATGTACGGCGGCGGTTCAGGTCAAGCGCGGAGCGAGGTTTATGTGAGGCAGATCAAATCGTGAGGTGGGTGGAGATTGTGGGCGGGCTCCGGATCGTCGTGGCCGGGGCGTCGGCATGAAGGCTGCTTCGGGGTTCGAGATCCTGGCGGCCCGGATGTGGAACGTCCTCAACGAGGGCAAGTCGTTCCACCCCGTGTTTGTCCTCGGGACCTTTATCCTGCTGCATCTCGGGGAGGTTCTCTCGGCGGGGTTCTGGGGGCGGGCGCTGCCCGCGGTCCTGCTCGCCGCGCCGCTCGTCGCCCTGTTCGTTCGCTACGACTTTCCCCTGAAGCTCCGGTGGGCGCTATGGGGGTTTCTCGCGGTGTTCTTGCTGGTGTTCCGGTTCTTGGATGTGGGGGCTCTTGCGCTGGCGCTGGGGCTGTACGTCTTCTTCACGGTCTTTTTCTGGGGGACCTTCTACTACCACCTGCGGACGGGGGCGCCGAAGACCAACTTCGTAAGGTTCTGGCGGCTCGTGCTCGAGAACCCGGACTCGACGAGCGGGAACTTCCTGGAGCAGGTGCCGAAGGCGCTGCTCGTCCTCTTCGTGCTCGAGTACCTGGTTTCAGAGCCCTTCACGGCGGGGAGGGCGCTGGCGGTGCTGGCTTTCACGGCGGTGGTGGGGCTTATGGCGTGGTGGGTTCACCGGCGGTTCTTCGATTGGAAGCCCGTCTATCCATCAGAGCCGACGGAGGTCGCGAACGGTGGTTCAGCTCTGGCGAAGCGGGTGATCGTGGTGGTCATCGACGGGTGCCGGCTGGACAGGTTCCACGAGGCCGAGAAGCCGTACCTGGAGAGGATGATGGCCGGCGGGACGGTCTACGAGAGCGTGGAGACCGTCTACCCGGCAAGGACGGTCGTGTGCTTCTCGTCCATGCTCACCGGGGCGGCGCCCG
The DNA here is from genome assembly GCA_902805985.1 of uncultured Rubrobacteraceae bacterium. Lineage (GTDB taxonomy): Bacteria > Actinomycetota > Rubrobacteria > Rubrobacterales > Rubrobacteraceae > Rubrobacter_D. Next base: position 1,114 of record CADCUW010000506.1, on the reverse strand, counting down.
AGAGGCACGGCATCACCTCCAACCTGGTCTTGAAGCTGGGGATGAAGGTGGAGAGCGTCTTCGACGTCTTGCGCAGGTCCGGGAAGAAGGGGCGCCTCGTAGGTATCGCGCACCTCATCGACGCCTTCGGGGAGGACGTGGCGAGCGTCACGAGCGTCGCGCACAACGACAAGATAGATGGGAACCTGATCGCCGCCGGCAGGCGTGAGCTCGAGGAGCACGACCCCGAGTTGCTGGTCCTACAACTTCTGGCCGTGGACCAGAACGGGCACGTCAGGGGGACGCGCTACCCCGAGTACGTGGAGCGAATCGAGATCACGGACAACCTGATAGAGGGCTTCATGTCCTGGTGCGGGGAGCGGGGCTACCTGGACGACGCGGCCGTGATACTTATGGCCGACCACGGCCAGGGCATCGGCATCGGCGCCCACGGACACCTCTCAGAGGGCGAGCGCTTCGTCCCGTTCGCCATGTGGGGCAGCGGGGTGAAGGGCGGTAGAACCGTCCGAACACCGGCTTCCGTCATGGACCTCGCGCCGACCATCTGCTACCTGCTCGGCGTCGAACCGCCGAGAGGCTCGACCGGACGGGTGCTCGAGGACGCGCTGGAGGGGCGGGGGTGAGCCGCATCGCCGTCGTCATCCCCGCCAAGGACGAGGCGGCGACGATCGGAGCCTTGTTGGACGGTATCTCCAACGTATCCGTTCCCGGCTACGATCTCTGCCCGCTGGTCGTGGACGATGGCTCGACGGACGCGACCGCCGCCATAGCGCGCGGCCGGGGCGCTACGGTCGTGGCGCACCCGCGTAACGCCGGCCTCGGCGCCGCGGTCCGGACGGGCCTGCGGGCCGCGGTGGCGTCGGGAGCAGTCGCCGTCGCCTATCTCGACGCCGACCTCGAGTACGCCCCGGAGGACATCCCGAAGCTTGTGGAGCCCGTGCTCTCCGGGCGGGCGGACTACGTGCTCGGGAGCCGCTTTCGCGGCGGGGTGCGGGGGATGCGTCTGTACCGGAGGGTCGGGAACTACGCGTTTACCGCGCTGCTAGTGCTGCTCACCCGCACGAAGATGACCGACGGCCAGACAGGGATGCGGGCGTTCTCCCGGGAGGCGGCG
>CADCUW010000505.1 GCA_902805985.1 uncultured Rubrobacteraceae bacterium | reverse complement strand
CCTGGTAGATCGTGCTGATCCCCGCCGCCTGCGACTCGCCGGGGCTCGAGAAGCTTACCTCCTCGCCCTGAAAGAGGACCTCCCCCTCGTCGGGCTGGTAGACGCCCGTGATCACCTTGATCAGGGTGGACTTGCCAGCACCATTCTCCCCGACGAGGGCGCGCACCTCGCCCGGCATGAGTCCGAAGGAGACTTCATCAAGGGCGAGGACGCCGGGGAACCGTTTGGTCCCCCGGCGCAGCTGGAGTACGGGGTTCTCTTGTTCCACGACCCTCCCCCTAGTAGGCCGAGTCCAGGTTCTCTTCGGCGTTCTCGGGAGTGTAGATGCGGTCCTCGATGATGATGTTCTGAGGTATCGGCTCTCCCGCGAGGAACTGCTCGATGGTCTGGAAGGCGAGCGGCCCGAACCTCGGGTTGGACTCGACCACGCCGTTCATCTGGCCCTGGGCGAGCGCCTGGACCGCGCCCTCGGTGCCGTCGATGGAGACGATCTTGACGTCATCGCCGGGCGTCTTGCCGGCGTCCCTTATGGCCTGGACAGCACCGAGCGCCATCTCGTCGTTGTGCGCGTAGACGGCGGTGAGGTCGGGGTTGGACTGCAGGAGCTGCTCCATGACCGTCTGCCCCTCCGTCCGCACGAAGTTGGCGGTCTGGGAGGCGACGACCTCCATGTCAGGGTACTCGGCCTCGAGCTGGTCCACAAAGCCGCTCTGGCGGTCGGTGGTCACCGACGCGCCCGGCGTGCCCTCGAGGATGGCGACCTGGGCCTCCTCGTTCGTGGCCTCGGCGAGAAGGTCGGCGGCCTGCTGGCCCTGGCGCACAAAGTTGGAGCCCATGAACGTGATGTAGCTCTCGCAGGGCTCGGCGGTGACCTCGCGGTCGATCAGGAAGACCGGCACGTTCTCGTCGGCGGCGGCCTGGAACGCGGGCTCGAGCCCGTCGGCGTTGAGCGGTGCCACGATCAGGACCTCGGCCCCCTGCGCGAGCATGTCCTGGATGTCGGAGTTCTGCTTGCTGATCTGGGACGCGGCGTTCGTGACGATAAGCTTCTCGACCCCGACCTTCTGGGCCTCGTCCCGGATGGACTGCGTCTCCGCGATCCTGAACGGGTTTGTCTCCTCCTCGGACTGGGAGAACCCTACCGTCGCCTGCCCGAGCCCATCAATATTCGGCGGCTTCACGTCGCAGACGGGCCCCTGCCCGCCGCCAGATTTCTCGACTTTCTGCTGGGCCTCCTCGCCACCCCCGCCGCCGGAGCCCCCGCCGGTGTCGGATCCCGGGGGCGCGCACGCCGCCAGGACCATCGCCAAACCCAACCACCCCACCATCAAAAGACCCCTGATACGCACCTGTACCACTCCTTTTCTCCCTTCCCACTATCCCGTTCGAGGTGTTCGCGGATTCAGACCGCCGCCCAACGGAGCGTCCCGAGTTCAAGCCTCGCCGCTCCCAGGGCCACATCCTCCTCTCCGCCTGTTACGACCGATTCCCGGCTTCTCGGGTCCCAACCCTCTCCCAGAATGGGCCGCCGGGGCCTCTTCCCTGCTCGCATATGAACACAATTTCAAACACAGGTCAACTTTAGGGCTCACGCGGTCGCCCCGCGCCGTTCCGGGCCGTTCCGTGCAAGCGATAGGGGCGGCGCGACGTGTCAGACGTCGCGCCGCCCTCGTCCTCCAGAGCCGGCAGGGCTCTTGTTGGGGCTACCTCTGCGGGAACTCGCGACCGCGTACGGTCTCTTCGGCCTGCATGACGTAGAAGTCCCCGTGCGTCCCGTAGCCGAGGCGTTCGATGTAGTACTGATCTCCGTTGAACGTGATCCAGATGTACTTCGTGCGCGTCCGCCCGCCGGACCTGTAGGAAATGGGCACTATCTGCGGGTGCGGGATATTCGTCGGGTGCGGCGCGTCGAGGTAGCCGTCGTCTGCTAGCCTGCGCAGCTTTTTCTCTTGCTCTGTGGGCGGTTCCTTGCGCTCGGGGTTGAAATCGCGGGGGCGATCCGCATCCAACGAACCGTCCGGCGCATTAGGATTCGCCGCTTCGAGGAAGTAGATCGGGTACCTGCCCTGGAACTCCGGGGGCTCGTCGTCGCCGCAGGAAGCGAACATACGCCACTCGCCGCCGAGCTTCTGAATTATGGAACCCTCCGTGGCCCGCTTCTCCCAGTCTGCGCCCACGAATTCGACTGTCTCCGTATGGTCGCCGCCGATGGGGCTCCTCGAGAGGGCCGGCTGGAAGTTCGAGAAGAGGTCGAGGGCGATGACATAGGCCATGTACCACCGGCCGTTGATGCGCGTAAGGCCCGGGTCCCACTTGCCCTCGGTCCGGAAGGGGAGGGCGTTTACCGGGTGCTTTCTTCCCGTCAGGACGTGCACGCCCCTGAGGATGTTCGTCGTGAGGGGCAGCTCCTCAGTGGAATCGGACTCCGTGGCGTACAGGATGTCCACGGGCGGGTTGGCCGGGTTGGGCGTCACCGTGCCCGACGCCAAGGCCCCGTCGCCCCCCTGCGGGCCGAAGTCGCCCCACGAGCTGACGACGACGATCCAGCGACCCCTACCGCCGTCGAATTCCTCGTCGCGGATGATCTGCCCGGCGCTGTGTCCTAGCACCTTGTTGGGGTCGCCCGGATCTCCGTCGTTGGGGTTGTTCGCGTTGCGCCAGAAGATGTTGCCGACCTGCTCTATCTTGGAGTAGTCCGATAGGTCCATCGTCCACACGCCCCAGTGCGCCTTCTCGAAGAAGCCGAGGCCCGCGTTGGTTAGCGTGAAGTAGAGCTTGTTGTTCTTGATGTACGGCTTTCCGTTGGCGTACTGCACCACGTGCGGGTCGCGCACGCCGGCCTCGCCGTAGTACCCGGCCCGCACCCGGTCGAACACTATGGTCCCGCCCTCGTTGGCCCGGGCGCCGAACCCGTTCTTGTACTCGGCCAGGGTCTGCGTGTCGCGCAGGTCGAGCACCGGCTGGCCGTCTCTGCGAGCGTCCTGGACGTTCCTCTTGACGAGAGGCTGCCACCCCTCGTCGTTCCTGCCGGTACTGACCAGCGCCGTCACCTCGTTCTCGTTCGCGACAAAGGCGAACCTGAACGGCGCCTGCAGATCGGCCCGTTCCACTCCGAGGCCAAAGGTCTGGCCGTTGGAGACCACGTCGAAGCCGGCGATCTTGCTGCGGTTGTTGTAGAAGGCGTGGACGAAATTGTCCGGGTCCTTATACAGACCGGCGAAGACGCTGTCCTCCGGTCCTGGGCCCGGACCCACGAGCGACTTGACGTCCACTATGACCGCGGCGAACGGGGCCTTCTGCCCCGTATCGGACTGGAGGACCGTGTAGTGCTCCTCGCCGCCGATCACGGCCTCCCCAGCGCCGATCTCGACGGTGCCTGCATTGCGCTCGGGGGGAGGGGCAAGGACCGTGTAGTTCGCGGACGTGTCCGTGCCGAAGCCGTCGCTGAGCTCGACGAAGTTCTCGGCCAGCACCGCGAACGGCCGGAACTGCTCCTTGCGTGTGAACACGAAGTCCTCGGGCGCGAGGTTGGTCCGCACCGCGGCGCCCGCCCCTTCCGGCAAGACACTGGCCCCCGCCGCGGCCCCGAGGCCCGCCGCGCCGAGCAGTTTCAAGAAGGTGGCCCTGTCGAGCCCGGAAGCCCATCCTTCCCCGTCGATCGGATGGTTCATCTGCCCCATGCTCCTCCCTCGGTGCATCCTACCCTGTCTGGTTGCGGGGGCGGTACCGTTGCCCGCCCCCGTATCGGTGGTCCTCTGTGGTCCTACCGGCCCGACGCGAAGAGCTGCGAGACCTCTTCGTCGATGAGCGCCCTGTCGTACGCGTGTACCTGGTCGATGTTGCCGTCCGTGAAGTCCACGGGGATGTTGTTGAACTGTGCGCGGCCGACCACGAGGTTGCCGGTGGACCCGTCGGCAAGGCACTGGCCCGTCGTGTCCTGCAGGACGCCGTCGACGTAGAGCTTGTAGGTCCCCTCCTCGGCGTCGCGCACGCCTACCATGTGGTACCACTGCCCGGCTACCGGGGGAGCGTCGCTTCTCACGGCGCCCTGCGGGAAGGCGAACTGCAGGCGATCGTTACCGTCGTGGTACTGCAGGAAGAACGCGCTCGCGGGGTTCGTGGAGTTCTGGCTGACGACGGTCTGGTAGCCGTCCAGGTCGTCGAAGCGGACCCAGGCCGTGACGGTGTAGTTGCCCGCGGTGTCGACGACCGGGGCCCCGGCATCCACGAAGTCGTCCTGACCGTCGAAGTGCAAGCCGCTGTCGGGGGTTGGAGAGTTAGGCGAGCCGGTGGTCCACGTGGGACCGTTTACGAGCGTGCCGTCGGTGTCCGTGGCGTCGTCGCCCTCGTCTTCGGTGGTGGTGGCATCGCCACCCTCGCTGAACGGGTAGTAGAGGACACCGTTGGGACCTTCGGTGCCCGGTGGCAGATCGAGATCGCGGAAGCTGGCCGTCTTGGAGGCGGCGATGACGCCCTCATTGGCGGCGACTATGCGGTCGCGGTTGTCCTCGCCCGGCTTGAACACCTGACGGTCGTAGGTCCACATGCCGTTGACCTCGCCTTCGAGGTCCGTGATCTCGGTGTAGACGCCCGCTGAAACCCCGCAGCTAGCCACGCCCTGCTTCATCTTGTCCTGCAACTCCTCGTAGCGCTCGGTGAGGCGCTCGGGCGTGGGCTCGGCACCGTACGGCGCGAAGGAGATGCTCGGGTCGTACTCGTGCTCGGGCATCCTGAGCGCCACGCCGCCGTACTCGCCGGCCACCGTAGCCCTGTCGTCGAAAGGCACGGGCAGCGGCGGGTCCTGGTAGTTGTGCTGGTCATATATGTCGCCTGCGCCCGAGTCGCCCTGGGACTCGCAGCAGTTGACGCCGCTGTGGGCGTTGACCATCCGGCTCGGGTCCTGCTCCTTGACCATCTCGGCCACACGGGCGGTGGTCGGCTGGTCGATCTCGCCCCAGCCCTCGTTGTAGGGCACCCACGTCGTGACGGAGGTGATGTGGTCGTGCTCGTCGACTATCTGGCGGAGCTCCTCCTCGAACTGCGCCTGATCGGCCGGGTTCGGGTCGTAGACGGGCGAGAAGGAGGGCATATCCTGCCAGACGAGCAGGCCGAGCTTGTCCGCGTGATAGAACCACCGATCCGGCTCCACCTTTATGTGCTTGCGGACCATGTTGTAGCCGAGCTTCTTGTGCTGCACGAGGTCGAACTTGAGCCCAGCGTCCGTGGGCGCCGTGTAGACACCATCCGGCCAGTAGCCCTGGTCCAGGGTCCCCATGTTAGCGACGAACTTGCCGTTTAGCATCATGCGGGGCTTGCCGTCTGAGCCCTCCGCGACCCCAACCTCGCGCATCCCGAAGTAGCTGCCCACGGAGTCGACGGCTCTGCGGCCATCCAGCAACCGGACCCTCATGTCGTAGAGGTAGGGATTCTTCGGGCTCCAGAGCTTCGGGGTCGGCACCGGGAGCCTGAGCTCCGTGTTGGGGACGCCTTTGACGGAGCCGACCCGGTCGCCGGTCTTCGGGTTGATGGCGGTCACCTTTACGGTGTTACCCTCTGCATTCTCGGCGTTGACGGTGACGGCGAGCGACTCGTCGTCGATGTCCGGCGTCATGTCCAGCTCGGTTATGTTCGCCTCGGAGACGGGCTCCATCCAGACGGTCTGCCAGATGCCGGAGGCCGCCGTGTAGAAGATGCCCCCGGGCCGCAGCGTCTGCTTGCCCGTCGGCTGGCTGCTCCCGCGGTAGGGGCGCTCGAAGGGCCTGTTGCCCCGGTCGGTGAGGTCGGTGACGCCGACCACGATCTCCTGCTTGCCCCTGTTCTTTAGCTCGTTGGTCACGTCGAAGGTGAACTCGTCGTAGCCGCCCTTGTGCGCGCCGACCTGCTGGCCGTTGACCCAGACGGTGGTCTCGTAGTCCACGGCCCCGAAGTGCAGCTTGAGGCGCTTCCCGCTCCCCACGTTCCACTCATCAGGGACGGTGAACGTGCGGCGGTAGAACATCCTATCCTCGTGGCGCTTGATGCCGGAGAGCGCGGACTCTATGGGGTAGGGCACCAGCACGCGCTCAGGGAGCTCCCGCCCAAACGGGGGATCCTCGCCTTCGGACGCCCCATTGAACTGCCAGACGCCGTTGAGGTTCTGCCACCGCTCGCGCTTCATCTGCGGCCTGGGATACTCTGGCAGGGCGTTCTTTGGGCCGACCTTGGCCGTCCAGGGCGTGTCGAGCGGCGAGTTCTTTTTCTGGTACCCGGTATCGCTCGTCTGCGCGCCGACCGGGCTCTCGATAGCGACGGCCAACAGCGCGAAGGCTGTCAGCACGGCCACCGCCAGCGTCGCCACCCAAGTGCCGCCCCGCCCGGAAGTGCGATCCCCGCGTAACCTGCTCGCTTGCACCAGTCTCTCCTCGCTCACTACCTCGACGGCCCAGGGATGACCCCCGACCATTCCTCTACGACGCTTTGGATGGCGTCCGCGGCCCACGACCCCGCCTCTACGTCCGGCGTTCTTACAAACCGACCCCTCCCGCATGGTCCGCCGGCGCTACGTGCACGACGAGGTCAAGCATGACCATACGAATGTCCCCCAGGCCCCTCGCCCCCTGCCCGCAAACCCACCCCTTTACCCGTGCCCACTCGTAACACGTGTTCCTCCTATCCACACTAAAACACATCGTCGAGCATGCGTCAAAGCGATTGGGCCACCATCAGGTCACTTCATGAGGCCTTCGGTGGACATTTGATCTCGGTATGCATTGTCCCTTTTTTCGAGGGGAGGAACGTACGCGGGCGTGGTGACTAGAACGGTCCGGGAGGGTCAGAAGAGGAGCAGAAGCTTGCTAGCAGAGCAGCGGACTCGGGCCGTTCTGGATGAGCTGGGGCGGTTGGAGAGCGTGTCGGAGGCGTGGCTCTCCGAGTATTTCGACGTCTCGGATATGGCGATCAGGCGGGCGCTCAACGCGCTCTCGTCGCGCAACCTTTTGCGCAAGGTGCAGGGCGGGTCCCATAGGGGCCGCCGACGGCCAGGCGACGGTCGAGCCCCACTTCGTGCAGGGGCGCGGCCTCAACCATCCCGAGAAGCAGGCCATAGCCAGGAAGGCGCCGGAGATGATCGAGGCCGTCGACACGGCGGCTTTCAGCGTCGGGGCGACAACCCGGAACGGTCGCGACCAGGCTGCGGGGGGAGCCGCAGGACCCCACGCTCGTCACCAACTTGACCAACATCGCGCTCGCCTTGCATGGGAACGGGTGGAACCAGATCACGCTCTCCGGCGGCAGCTACCGGACCCCTCAGACACCCTCGTTGGGCCCTACGCTGGCACGACCCTCGAGAACCCCAGCGACGCCGACGTCCTCTTCCTTGGCGTCCACGGAATCCACCCCAAGGCGGGTCTTACGAAGCCGAACATCGCCGAGGCCTCGACGAACCGGCGCCCCGTCGAGGCGGACCAGCGGGTGATCGTCGCGGACACCCGCGTCTAAGACTGCAAGGTCCGCCTGACCAGCGTCTCCGTCGGCCTTTCCGCGCCGCGCTACCCGGCGCGGTGGGGTTCGAGGGCGGACTCGTCGAAGCGCAGCCCCGTGCCCGGCGTCTCCGTCGGGCGGACCTTGCCGTTCTCTACCTTCTGGGGCTCCTGCAGGTAGGGGTCGAGGGCGAAGGCGTGCTTCTCTAGGTAGACCGGGCTGTTCGAGGCGCACAGCAGGTGGGCGCTCAGCTCGTCGGTGTAGTGGCTGCTCGTCTGCAGGCCGGCCTCATCGGCCGTCCTAAGCGCCTTCAGCGAGGCGGTGATGCCCCCGTTCGTGATGGGGTCTATCTGCAGGACCTCGACGGCTTTCTCGTCGGCGTAGCGCTGGAACTCGTAGGGGGAGTGGAGGCTCTCGCCTACCGCTATGGGCACCGTGAGCTCCGTGACCATACGGGCGTGGGCCGGGACGTCCTCCGGAATCGTCGGCTCCTCGTACCAGAACGGGTCGAAGGTCTCCAGGCGCCGACCGTGCTCCAAGGCATCCTCGGCGTTCCAGACCATGTTCGCGTCGAGCATCAGGTCGACGCCGTCGCCAACGAGCTCGCGGACGGCGGCGACCCTCTGCACGTCCTCCTCGAAGTCGGGACGGCCGATCTTCACCTTGACGCCTGGGAGGCCCCTCTCCATGAAGCCCTCCACCTGCTCGAGCAGGTCGTCGAGGGGCTTTGGGAGGTCGACGCCGGAGCCGTATGCGGGTATCTCGCGCGGCTCCGCCCCGATCAGGGCGTAGAGCGGCCTACCCTCCTTCTCGCCGCGCAGGTCCCATAGGGCGACGTCCACGGCTGCGATCGCGAAGGACGCCAGGCCCCCGCGGCCGACGTAGAGGAGTCGCCGCCACATGAGGTCCCACAGGCCCTCGATGTCGTCGGCGTCCTCGCCCGTGACAAGCGGCGCGAGGTCGTGGTCGATGAGGGTTTTTATGGCGCGCCCGCCGCGGCCGATGGTGTAGGTGTAGCCGTTGCCCGTCAAACCCTCGGCGCGGAGGGTCAGCGTGATCAACTCCTCCGTGTCTATGGCGCCGTGCCCCGCATCACCCATCGGCTCCAGCGGCAGACGGTAGTAGGCGGTCTCTACGCTCTCTATTTTCATACGGGTCTCCTCTTCCGGTGGATGTCTAGCTGTGGCATGGGGTGGGGCGTCTCCGGCAAGCGCTACTCTTCTCCCCGGCTCAGGCGCCCGGCAAGGCGCTCGGCGGCCCGGTAGCAGAGGGCGAACATCGTGAGCGTCGGGTTGACGCCGTGGCATGTGGGAAAGACCGACGTGCCGTAGACGTAGAGCCCCGGCGTGTCGTGGACGCGCAGGTCGGGGTCGACCACGGACCCGGCCGGGTCTTCGCCCATGCGGCAGCCGCCCTGGTCGTGGCTGCTCAGCACGCCGCCGAAGCGGTTTCCGCGCCACACCTTCGCGGCCCCCATCTCGCGCAGGATCTCCTCGGACTTCGTCTCCATGAACTCGGCCGCGCGGTGCTCGTTCTCCTGCATGTCGTAGGTGACGCGCACGACGGGCAGCCCGAGCCCGCTCCTGTCGCGGTAGCGTGGGTCGAGGTCGAGAAAGTTGGCCCGGTAGGAGAGGTTGTCCGGCTGCAGGCGGACCGCGGCCTGGTGCTGCCACCTGAGGAGGTGGTCCTTGTACTCCGAACCCCACCGGCGGACGTCAGACGGCAGGGCCTCGCGGCTGATCTGGATGGGCAACCGCTGGTTCTCCACGTTGGGCGTCGCCCCGCCGATAAAGCCGTGAGAGGCCGAGTCGAAATCGGCGGCCTCGAAGTCGTCGAGGCTCCACATCTGCGCCGCGGGCCCGGTGTGGGCGTTGAAGACGGTGTCGGGAAAGTATCCGTGGACGTCGGCCCACATCTTGGTCATGAAGTGCTTGCCGACCTGGCCCGTGTTGTTGCCCAGGCCCTCGGGGTGCCGGCCGCCCCCCGAGAGGAACAGGAGCCGCACGTTCTCGAAGGTGTACCCGCAGAGGATCACGGTGCGCGCCTCCTGCACCCGCGCCTCCCCGTTGGCGTCCACGTACTCGACCCCGCTCGCGTGCCCGTCGCGGTCGGTCAGGACGCGGACGACCCGGCAGTGGGTGCGGAGGTCGAAGTCGCCGGTCGAGAGGGCCTCGGGGACCCACGTGAGCGCGGGGTGCCACCGCTCGTCGTTGAACGGGCCGAAGCCGCCGCTCCAGGCGCAGTAGCCTGTGGCCGGGTACCCGTTGTAGGGCTCGCTGTTGACGGCCACCGGCGTGGGGTACGGGTGCAGGCCCATGGCTTCCGTTGCCCTGCGGAAGGTCTCGCCCATGCGGAAAGGACGCACGGGCCGCATGGGGTAGGGCTTGCTGCGCGGGACGAAGGGGTTTGCCTCGCCGTCGCCCGCGACGCCGATCTCGTACTCTACTTGCGTGTAGTACGGCTCCAAGTCGTCGTAGCCGACGGGCCAATCTACCAGGGTGTGACCCTCGGGCAGCGCGTCCTCTCCGAAGCTCTCGCGCACGTGGGTGAGGTACCTGAAGTGGTGGGGGTGGTTGCGGCGCAGGGCGCCGCCCCAGTGGATGACCGACCCGCCGACGCCGTTCATCATGCGCCCGAGCGTGAAGTTGGCCTCGCGGGTGGACTCGTCCTCTTTGATCCGCCAGCGTGGCACCTCGCTCAGGAACTTCGGTCCCATTCCACCCCGGCAGTAGTAGGCGGAGCCGAGCTCGTCGGGCACGAAGTCTCGCCCGGTGCGCCAAGGCCCGGCCTCCAGCCCGACCACGCGCAGCCCCGCTCGGGACAGGATGCGGGCCGTCATGGCGCCGGCCGCCCCCACCCCCACCAGCACGACATCGGCTGGCCCCTCGGGAGGATGGGCGCCGCGCTGGGGGTCGTAGCCGGGGATCTCAGTGGGCTCGCGCGGGGCGCCGTCCAGGGAGTAACCCACGTCGGCCAGAGACAGGATCTCGCCTCCTTTGGTCACGGGCTCCTCGGAGAGGTTCTCCTCGGCGGTGTTCTCCAGGCACACCCCCGTGTGCCCGAGCAGCCTCCATCCAGACTTGTCGCGGTTGCCGCCGTGGGCGGGGTCGGCGAAGAGGCCCTCCTGCAGGTGCGCGCGGAGCATGTCGAAGAAGGCGCCCTGGGGCGGGACGCGGAAGTCAGGGAGCGTGCCCTCTTCGAGATCGGCCAGCAGGGCGTCCTGCCGGGCGGCGTCACAGTCGGCGAAGCGGGCGCCGTGGCGGTGCCTGGCCGCGCGGTCGAGCGCCGCCAGGCCGACCCGGTAGGCTTCCACCTTTTCGTGATACGCGCCGGCCAGGGCCAGGTCCAGGAATTCGAGAACGCCGATCCGGTCGGCACCGGGTCCGGACGCGTCGGCTGGGAAGAGGCGCTCGAAGACCGCCGCCGCCGTCCTCGCCTCGTGCGCGTTCAGGGAGATCAGGGCCGCCAAAAGCTTCTCCGCGCGTCTCTCTCGCTTCTCGAGCTTCCCCTGTCCACCGGATCTTGGCCTCCGGGCGCGGCATCGGCCGCCAGCCCGGCGTGTTGAAGGATACGTCTCCTGACGGGATGCTTGCGCCTCACCGGGCCCCGCAGCGGGTCGTCTGCGGCGTCACAGGTTCGCCGGATGCTCGTCCACGACGTCATCCCCGTAGCGGAGGTAGACCGTCTTTCGGTGGAAGTAGCGCTCGTAGCCGTACTGCCCGTCGTCGCCGCCCATGCCCGAAAGCCGGTACCCCTGGTGGAAGCCCTGGAGCTGCTCCGGGCCGATCTTGTTGATGTAGACCTCGCCAAAGTCTATGTCGTCGATCGCCCGCATCGCCCTGCGCAAGTCCAAGGTGAAGACGTACGCGGTCAGGCCGTACCGCGAGTCGTTGGCGAGGTTTACCGCCTCATCGAAGTCTTCGAAGGGCTGTATCGGGAGGACCGGGCCGAACACCTCATCCTGCACGATCTCCATCTCGTTGCTCACCCCGGTGAGCACCGTTGGCTCGTACCAGTAGCCTCTCTCGAAGGGCTCGCCCTCCGGCCGCTTGCCGCCGAGCGCCACGGTAGCCCCTTGATCGACGGCGGCACCTACCATCGCCTCCACCTTCTCCAACTCGGGGCCGTTAGCCTTCGGCCCCATCTGCACGTCCTCGCGCATCGGGTCGCCCATCTTGATCGCGCCCGCCGCCTTGACAAAGCGTTCGACGAACTCGTCGTAGAGGCCGCTATGGACGTAGGTGCGCTCGTTGCAGGTGCAGACCTGGCCGCAGTTCCAGAAGCGGGCGTTCACCGCGTTCTGCACGGCGACGT
>CADCUW010000504.1 GCA_902805985.1 uncultured Rubrobacteraceae bacterium | reverse complement strand
GGGGCTCGCCAACCGCACCATCGCCAACGAGCTGCACATCTCGGAGGCCACCGTCAAGCGCCACCTGGCCAACGTCTACGAGAAGGTCGGGGTCCACTCCAGGAACGACGCGGTGAGGAAGGCCATCACCGAGCAGTGGATCGGCATCCACGAGATCACCTCCGCCGACTGGGACGGCTCCCGAGACGGCTCCCGAGACGGCTCCCGGGACGGCCAGGGCGGCTAGTAGCCCCGCGGGCGGTATACCGCCCACGGCTTGCCCACCCGGGTGTGTGGAAGGCCGATCCCCGAAGTTCGCATACGGCGACCTGTATGGTTCATGCTGATCGAGGGCAAGACCGGGAGGATACCGGACCGGCGCGCTTCTAGTCAACGCTAGATGTTGCAGCGCTGGATTGCCTTGCGCGTTTCTGCTCGGGGGCGCGCCGGAAGCCCTTCGTCCGGTGTCGTGGAGCGACGGGGGACGTTTTCTTTGCCCATGCGACGGGCGCGCTTGGCTGAAGCCATGGGCAGGTTCGGACACCTCCGCGCGCGTAAAATGGGGGTGTGAACACGTACCGGGAGAGCCGGCAAGGATGAAGTGGAAAGGGTTGCTCGCGGCCTGGCGGAGGGCCCTGAAGCGTGGCGCGAGGCCCGGCGGGGAGGGCGGTGGGACCGGGCCCCTGGCCGGGAGGCAGCCGACCCCGATCTACGTCTCCGCGCGGGTTCTGGTTGGCATCGTCGCTCTGGTCGTCGTGGCGGTCGCGCTCTTCCTGTACGCCGCGCCGACCGTGCCCGTCGTCGCGGTCGGGGGGATGGCACTCGCGATCGTGCTCTCCTTCCCGGTGCGGGCGCTCTCCCACGTCATGCCGAGGCCGCTCGCGATCCTGGTGACCGTGCTGGGACTTCTCGGCCTAATCACGCTCGCCCTCTTCTACCTGGTCCCCTTGCTCATCCAGCAGCTCAGGGATCTCGTGGTGCAGGTGCCGACCATCGCGAACGGGGTAAACAGGCTGCTGCTCGACCTGATCGACTTCCTCAACGATCGCCAGTTGCTCCCGGGCTCGGACCCGGAAGAATTCGGACGCAACCTGGTCAACGACCTCTTCGACCGCGCCCAGAGCCTGACGGAGAACGTGCTGCGGGGCCTGGTCGGCTTTATCCCGCGGGCCTTCGGGTTCGGGGTGGCCCTCTTCGGGGTGCTCTTCGTGGGTATCTACCTTCTGGCCGACGTGCGGATGGTCAAGGCCGCGTACCTCAGGACGGCCCCGAGGTCCTACCGGCGCGACGCCCGCGACCTGTGGAACGCCTTCGGCGAGTCGCTCTCTCGCTACCTCGGCGGGCTGGCGGCGGTCGTGGTCATACAGGGCGCCCTCGCCGCGACGGCGCTCTATTTGCTCGACGTCCCATACGCCATCCTGCTCGGCGCCTGGGTCTCGGCCACCGCGATCATCCCCTACCTCGGCGCGTTTATCGGGGGGATACCGGCCGTCATCGTGGCCGCCGTCTTCGAGGACGCCTCACCCACCATAGAGTCCACGACGACGCGCGTGATCCTGGTGATCGTGGTCTACACCCTGATCCAGCAGTTCGAAGGCAACTTCCTTACCCCCCGCATCCAGGGCAACGCCCTCCACGTCCACCCCATCCTCGTCCTGCTCGCCGTCATAGGCGGCGGCGAGCTGGCGGGCCTCGCCGGCGTCGTCTTCGCCGTCCCCGCTGTCGCCGTCCTCCGCGTCTTCTTCGACTTTCTCCGCGTCAGGCTGAGGACGAACCCGCAATAGGTAGGCTTTGAGGTTTTAGGTCTCGGATTTTTTAGGTCTCGGATTTCGGGGCTCGAAGCTTCAGGCCGCCTCAAAGCCTCAGAACCTCTACCCGGCGGCCTCCTCCGCCTGCTCGACGAGGCTCGACAACTCCTCCTGAAGGGATGAGACGGCGTCTTCGGGAGACATATCGCCGGAGAGGGAGGCGCTGAACTTCTCCGCCATCTCGAGCGAGACATCCGAGTAGACGGGGGAGACGGGCCTCGGGCGGGAGTTCTGGATGATGACGTCCTTGCCGAGCCTGGCGACGGGGACGTTCTCCAGGATCTCCTGGTCTTCGTACAGCTCGCGCCGGACCGGCAGCCTGGAGCCTTCGAGGGCGTTCGTCTTGAGCTGTTCTGGCTCCGTCATCCACCGGATGAACTCCCAGGCCTGGTCCTGCTTCTCGGAAGCCGCGTTGACGAAGAAGTTCCAGCCGCCCAGAGCGCTCGCGCTCTGCCCGCCGGAGACGGGCAACGAGGCGACGCCGACTTGATCTGGTTTGATCTCGGACTCCTCGGGGTTTGAGAGGAGGGCGTAGACGTAGGGCCAGTTGCGCAGGAACACGGAGTCCCCGCGCACGAAGGTGCCGTGGGACTCGTCCTCCTGGTACTGGAGCACGGCGCGGGTGGTGGCGCCGTCCTCGATCATAGCCCGCTGGGTAGCCAGGCCCGCCACGGACTCGGGGCTCTCCACCACGACCTTACTCGGATTGTTCGGGTCGAGCACGTCGCCGCCGTGGGTCCATATGTACTCGAGCCCGTTGCAGACGCCGCCCTCGTACTCCCCGCCCTGGAAGACGAACCCGAACGGCAGGCCCTCGTCCTGCCGCGTCTTTTGGGCCTGCTCGATGAGTTCCTCCCAGGTCTCAGGCGGGTTCGAGAAGCCCGCCTTCTCCAGCAGATCCTTGCGGTAGTAGAGGAGGCCCGCGTCCGTGTACCACGGCACGCCGAAGATCCCGTCCTCGAACCTCATAGCCTCCATCGGGCCCGGCAAGAACTGGTCGCTGTCGGTGAAGCGGTCCGAGAGGTCGGAGATGTAGCCGTTGCCGGCGAACTGGGCCGGCCAGATGACGTCGCCCCCGATCACGTCGATGTCGTTGGCCCCCGCCTGGAACTGGGTCCTCAGCTGGTCGAAGTACTCGCCCGTGTCCGAGGGCATCTCCCGGTACCTGACCTTGAAGCCGTCGCTCTGCTGGTTGAAGGCCTTGATCAGTTTCGGCAGGACGCCTGTGTCGTCGGGACCCCAGGAGAAGACTATGTCGTCCCCCTCGGCACCCCCGCCGCCGCAACCCGCCAGCGCCCCGCTCCCAAGCAAGGCCGCTCCCGCAAACCCCGTTCCGCCCATCTTCAAGAAGTCTTTGCGGCTGAACCTCGCACCGCCGGTAGTCGCACGTCGCATGCATCCTCCTTGCTATAGTCTTTCCCCTGCCGGCAGGGCCGGCACCCGCATTATGCTAGAAAACGTCTCCGGACGCCCAATACGCCTTGAACCCTGGTGTACCGGGCCGTACATCCTTGGACCCAAGCGCCGGCCTGAACGGCGGTCCTCTGGGCGAGGAGCCTCCTGGCCTCTCCGATAATCTCGTCCTGAACCCCGCACAAGAAGTCCGCCAGCTCGTCGTCTTGGGCCAGCCTTGCCGCCCTCGCCGCCGGCCCGCATCCTTCCGCGCCGTCCAGCAGGGCGT
>CADCUW010000503.1 GCA_902805985.1 uncultured Rubrobacteraceae bacterium | reverse complement strand
CCGTCTCGGCCCTCATAGCCGCCAGCCAGCTCGGCCTTGAGACCTACGTCATAGTCCTCCTCGCCATCGTCATCCTCTCCACCATCGGCCTCGTCACAGCCCTCGCCCTCGGCCAGGGCCTCGCCCTCCTCTCCGGTAACATCGCCGCCGGCCGCTATGTCCAGGACGGCACCGCGGTGGGCGACGTCATCTCCGTCGCCGATGTCGAAGGCACCGTAGAAGAACTCGGCTACGCCTCCATAACCATCCGCTCCGAGGACGGCAACCTCTACCGCATCCCGAACCGCACGCTCCTGGAGAACGTAGTCCGCAAGCAGACTTCGTAGCACGCTACGGCTTCGCCTCCGCTTTTGGCGAGAACGGTTCAGGTGGCGCGTTTGCCCGTGGTTGGGTTCTCGCTTGCGCGGGGTCTCCCCGGATTCATGCACGGTTTCGCATCTTTATTCGGCACCACAGCATCTTGTATGCGACCTGTAGAGTCCCGGAGGCGGGCAGCCACCCCGGAAGGCACCCGGGCGACAATCTTTGCAAGATCCCGTACGCCAACTTCCCCAGACAACCCTTCCGAAACCGTCTGGAAAAGGGTCCGAGGCTTCTCGACCGAGCGTTTTCGACGCCAAGAAGCAGCCGATCGAGGCTCCCTCGTACCTTCTTGGAGGCCCTCAGAGCCCCGAGTCGGTGTCCGCTTCGCTTTTCCAAACAGCCTCTTTATGCATTCCGGTGAATAAGAGGCGGCGCGTCGGCTGCGGGGAGGTTTGGGGCGGCTCCGAAGGGGATAGGGAGCATCGCTGGGCCCGACGGTGCTGCCGAGGCACCCCCCTCCCCATCAACCGAGGATGGGCGGCGCGGCGGCTTCTTCGATTCCCGCGTCCGCGAGGCGCTCGCATACTACCTCGACCTTCTGCGTGTCGAGGTAGGCGTGTATGCCGACCACCCGGCCCCACGAGAGGCGCAGGACGTGGGCGCCCTCGTTCACGTAGGGCACCCCGTCGGCCGGGCGCGCCCGGTCCACCCACTCGACCATCGCCACCGTCCGCCACGGCCAGCCGCGCACCAGCACCCTTTTGACCTCGAAGTCAAGCCCCGGAAACAGCCTGAACAGGCGCCCGAACCAGCGTTCGAGGCCCTCTTTGCTGTGGCGAGTGCCGCCGAGGGCATGCTCCCCGGCAAAAGTGTGCTCCACGTCGGAAGCGCAGGCCCTGAGCAAGGTCCGGTGGTCGCCGGCGCTCAGGCGGCCGAAGGCGAAACGTACCACCCCCTCCACCGCGTAGTGGTAGGCGGCCGGCGCCACCGCGCCCGCGAGCACCACCGCGAGGGCCCTCCGTTCGAGCGTGTCGGTCTCCAAGACCCTCCCCCTTCCGTTGCCGGTCGTTGAAGGTCCCACTATACGCCGGATCCTTCTTGATGAGACCTGTACCGGGCCTTCCTCATCCGGGGTTCCGGCAGGGCACCCAGGCACGTGAAGACTAGACCGGCGACGTTCAGGACGTTGCGGACGGCGTGCAGGCGGTCCCAGCGCTCCCTGAGCTCCCGGGCTTTGAGACGACCGTGCCCGTCCCGCGCTTGGCGCTCCCAAGACCTCGACGAACCCCGCCGCCGTCGTGGGCAGCCGGTCGAGCCGGACGCGCGTCCGGCTTTCTACTTTGGGTCGGTATAAGTGGCCGGATGGGGAGCGGGAAAATACCCGGGCGGACCCCGAAGCGGGTCGCGCGGTATTGGACCACCGCGACCCGCGCCATCGACGACCGGCCGTCAGGGGGTGCGGGAGGGGGGCAACCCCACCGCAACCCTCATCCGGGGTGACCCGTCCTAACCCGCGTCGCTGGTGGTGTTTGCCCGGTCGGGCTCGCGGGCCGGGGCGGAGTACGTGAGCCCGGGGGCTCCTTTGTCGGAGGAGGACGCCAGGAAGCGCGAGGCCCGCACCAGGCCCAGGCCCCCAACCACGGCACCCGCTGTCGTCAGCGGCCACGCGACGAGGCGCGGGTAACGGGCCCCGAGCACGGACGCCCCGAAGAGGACGCCGCTGATCGCCGCGGCGAGGGCGTGCTCGTGGGTGTGCAGCGGCGCCGCGCTCTTCTGGAGGAGGGCCCCGCCCGTCCTCAGGGCCGTTGCCGAGGATCCGGAGCCGCCGCCCACGACCCCGCGGCGCGCCCCGCGGTCGCCGGGATCTAGCGGGCGCCCGGGACGCACCTCCACCCGGCCCCGGCCGGATCTGGCCAGCCGGATCTCCCTGGCGCTTGCGAGGTCCTGCTCGAACATGCGCTCCATCTGCCCGGCGAAGCCGCGGTCTTCGGCGACGAGGTCCACCTCCCAGTTGGCGAAGAGGCCGCTGAAGTTGAGGTTGGTCGAGCCGACCTTGGAGTACCAGCCGTCGGCGACGAGGGTCTTGGCGTGGATCATGGGCCCGCCGTATTCGAAGATACGCACCCCCGCCTCCAGGAACTGCCGGTAGCCGATACGGGAGAGCGCCCCGATCATCGGCAGGTCGTTGGTCGCCGGCGCCAGGATCCTCACGTCCACGCCGTCGCGGGAGGCGGCCATAAGCGACTGCGAGAGGGTCGGCGTCGAGAGGAAGTAGGGGTCGGTGATCCAGAGCCGCCGCTCGACCCCGTTGCACAAGGCCTCGAGCATGCGCAGGGTGCGCATCCTGCGCGGCTCCTGGACGACGACCCTCGCCGCTTGGCCGCCCGACATCGGAACGCCCTCCGCCGGGGGGCGCTCCTGCCGGGGCAGCGGGACGCCGGACTCGTCCCACACGCCGGCGAAGGCGCGCTCGAGGTCGGCGACCGCCGGCCCACGCACGCTCACCGCGGTGTCGCGGAAGGGCAGACCGGTCTCGGGATCGGTGACCAGCCACCCGTCGGAGATGCACACCCCGCCCGTCGACGCGTACTCGCCGTCCACGCCGACCAGCTTGCGGTGGTCGCGACGGACCACCCCAAGCGGCGCGCCGAACGTCGGCGGATTGACGACCCGAACCTCCACGCCGGCCTCCTCGAGGCCCCGCCAGAAGGAGCGCGAAGCGCCCATCGTGCCGAACCAGTCGCGGAGCACGCGGACGGCCACGCCCTCGCGCGCCTTCTCGCCCAGCGCTCGCGCGAAGCGCTCGCCGGTGCCGTCCGACGCGAAGATGTAATTGTCCAGGTGCACCCAGCGCCTGGCGCGCCCGATGGCGGCGAGCCAGTCGTCGTAGGTGTCGGGGCCGTTGCCGAACAAGGCGAGCCGGTTGCCCTCGCGCAACGCCGCGTCGCCCGCCCGCCCCAGGGCCCGCCCCAGGGCCAGGTCCAGACCTCCGCCGCCCGGCGCCCAGGACTTCGCCGTACCGGACGGGTTCGCGATGCGGTCGTCTCCTTCCGCCATGCCAGGACCTCCCACGGCTTGCTTCCTATTTCCGGGTACATCTCCAAACCGCGGTTGCCTTGCGATCCGTCGTTCGATGCCACCGGGGAACGTACTGGGCCTCCGTTTCAGGGTCCG
>CADCUW010000502.1 GCA_902805985.1 uncultured Rubrobacteraceae bacterium | reverse complement strand
GGGGGCGTAGCGGTTGCGGAGGGCGTCGGCGGCCTCCGGGATCAGGTGGTAGTGCCAGTAGCCGTGGCGCAGTTGTTCCTGCGAGCAGGTGCTGACCGTGAGGACCCCGCCGGGCTTCAGGACCCGGGCGAACTCCCGGAAGACCCGGCGGTGGGCGGGGAACCCTTCCGCGGCACTGTCCGGCAGGTGGTGGAGTACCTGGTTGATCATGACCCCGTCGAGCGTCGCGTCCTCGAAGGGCAGCTCGTCGATCCTGGATGGGTGGAAGGAGACGCGGTCCCCGGCCCACGCCAGCTTGCGCGCGGCGACCTCCAGCATCCCGGGGTTCATGTCCACCGCCTCGACGCGGCCGACGTAACCGAGCAGCGCGTCCGAGTAGCTGCCGGTGCCGCACCCTGCGTCCAGCACCACCGTCCGGTCAAGCGGCACGGGCGCATGGGCGAGACAACCGACGAGGATCTCGGTCCCCACCGGCTCCCTGGTCTTGTCATAGTTGCCGGATTTGCGCGTGTAGTCCTCGTAGCTGCTCATGGACGCATTCTACAGAGTCCGTTAAACCTAGGTTTTACCCATCGTTAATCCCCGTTTCACCCAACGGAGAATTGGCGAGCCTATACTGCGCGCGGTTCTGTGCGGCCCCGAGGGAGAGAGGAACCGGATGGTTTTTCGGAGTGTGGGCACCAACCTGTCCCGGCTATATATCGACGGCGTCGGTGGGCTCGCGGAGGACCTCGGTGCGCTAGGGAGCGCCGGGGCGGATTTCGTGGAGATCTGGCCCGAGAACCTCGGGGTCATACTCGGCGGTCGCCTGGATACGAACAGGCTCCAGACGGTTGGGGAGCTGCTAGCGGAGGCGGGGCTGGCGTACACGGTCCACGCCCCGCTCCAGGTCAACCTCATGGACCTCTCCTCCCACGACCTCCAGCGCGACGTTCTGGACGCCAGCCTCAGGTTCGCGAGGGGCATCGGCGCCGGGGTGGTGGTCTGCCACGCCGGCCAGCGCTTCGCGGCGCGTGACGCCAGGCACAGCATGGGGGACCAGCTCGCCGCGGAACGCGCCGCCCTGCGGGAAGCGGGGGGCCTGGCGGAGGAGCTCGGCGTGGCCGTCGCCGTCGAGAATTACTACCCGGAGCGGCCGATCCTGCGCGGCGCGGTCTACGATTACTCCGTCTGGCCTTCGCAGCTTGCCGAGCAGATCTCCGCGGTCGACCACCCAGCGGTCGGCATCTGCCTGGATGTGGGCCACGCGGCCCTCGCCGCCGACTTCTTCGGCTTCGACCTTATCGAGGAGTGCGCCGCCATATCGCCCCTCGTCCGCCACGTTCACCTCCACGACAACCTGCAAAAGACCAACCTCACCGGGGAGCCGCCCGTCTCCGAGCACACCGTTTTCGGGCTGGGAGACCTCCACCTCCCCCCTGGCCGGGGCAACATCCCGCTCGAAGAACTGCTCGGGCGGATGGATTTCCCCGAACGACCATCGTGCTGCGTGGAGCTCTCCCCCGAGGGCTTCTCCCTGGCCCCGGAGGCCCTCCACGCCGGCAGGGCGCTTGGCCTCGCGGTGGCGAACAGGGAGCGGGTGCCGGCCTGAGGTACGGGCTGACCGGCGTCAGCGCCGGATAGAGGCGCCGACGCGTTTGGTGGCGGTGCGGAAGTCGTAGGTGGTGACCGAGAGGGCTGAGAGCTGGTGGGGGACTATGCGCTTCTCGAAGTCGCGCAGGTTTATGGTGCGGCGCATGCACACGAGGGCCGCCTCGCGGCAAAGGGCTTCGAGGTCGGCCCCCGAGTAGCCGCCGGTGGCGCGTGCTATCTGCTCCAGGTCGAGATCTGGGTCGGTGGGCATACCCGCGGCGTGGATCTTGAGTATGTGCAGCCGCGCCTCCGCATCCGGCAGGCCGACCTCTATCTCGTGATCGAAGCGGCCCGGGCGGCGGAGGGCCGAGTCGAGGGCTGAAGGTCGGTTGGTCGTGGCGATGACGCAGACCTGGCCGAGGTCGTTGAGGCCGTCCATCAGGGAGAGGAGCTGGGAGACGAGGGTCGCCTCGAAGCTCTCGCTCATCGCGTCGCGGGAGGAGGCGAAGGAGTCGATCTCGTCGAAGAGGACTATCGCCGGCGCCTTGGCCCTAGCCTCGCTGAAGATGGATCGCAGCTTCGCCTCGCTCTGGCCCCAGAACTTGTTCAGGATCTCCGGCCCCGAGACAGCTATGAAGTGCGCCCCGCTCTCGTTGGCCACCGCGCGGGCGAGCAGTGTCTTGCCGGTGCCGGGCGGGCCGTAGAACAGGATGCCCTTGTGCGGCCTGATGCCCATCCTCTTGAAGATCTCCGGATGCGTTATGGGCAGCTCGACGGCCTCCCGGACCATCTCTATGGTCTCGCGCATCCCGCCGACGTCCTCGTAGCGGGTGGCCGGCACGTTCCGGGTGCCTGGCGCGGTCCCGCTCGCAGCCGCGACGTTCGCCCCCCCGCTCCTCACGCTGCGCGCCAGGCGCTCGAAGAGGCCCTCCCTGTCTTCCGCGATGGGCGTCTTCTCGGGTGCGCGGCCCTCGCGGGTCTTCACGACCTTCCACGACGAAAGGGGACCCTTCTCGCGGTAGGCCCAGGCGTCGTCCTTGCCCGGCTCTATCTTCTCCGGGAGACGGGCGACGAGCTCGGCGGTCGCGTCGAGGTCGAGGATGGGGCAGCGCACACATGGGCCGAGGTCAGAGAGAACGCGCTCCGTTATGGCGTCCTTGTCCACCTTGAAGGTTGCATCATCGTCTATCTGCCCGTAGGCGTACCAGGAGTTGCTCGTCAGATGGTCGTTGTCGTAGAGGTGGATCTGGCGGCACGGGAAGAGCTGCTTGTCCTCCAGATGCTTGGGCGTGCACCACTCCCTGGCCGCCGTCCCGGACCGCTGCTTGCGCAGGAAACACCGCGTCCCCGCGAAGAGCTCCTCGCCCGAGACGGGCGTGCCGTCCGCCGCGTACCCGGCCTCCCTCTCGCCGCGCAGCAAGACCGAGAAGTCGTCCAAAAGACGCCAGTCGTCGGGCAGGTCGAGCTCCACGCCCACCCGCGCCCGGCCGTTCGTTCCCGAGACCCCGTAGGAGGCGTGGCCTGCCGCCGCGGCGGCTGCCCGCCCGAGGTGGCCTTCCGAAGCGAGGGGGAACTCTACTCTGACCTTCATCGTCCGTCGATTCTAACCCACGCCGCGCTGGGTGGTCGCCTTTACAGGACGCTCACCCGGACATTACGCAGGGTCGGCAGAAAGGTTGCCGGGCCGTCCTTCCCACTCCTCGCACAGCACGCCCATGATCACGTTGTCCACGTAACGCCCGCCGAGCCAGACGTGCTCCCGCATCCGGCCCTCCTCCACGAAACCGCACGAACGGTAGGCCCGGATCGCCCTCTCGTTCGCCGAATGGACCTCAAGCCACACGCGCCTGAGGTTCCTGAGCCGGAAGGTGTAGTCCAGCAGCAAGCCAACGGCCTCCCGCCCGTA
>CADCUW010000501.1 GCA_902805985.1 uncultured Rubrobacteraceae bacterium | reverse complement strand
GCTCCGCCAGGACCTCGTCCACCCACGGGCCGGTGACGTTCACCGTGACCGACGCGTGGGCCTGGTGCTTCGCGCCGCCCAGCACGTCGGTGAACTCTACGCCCGTCACGTTGTTGGCGCCGTCCATGAGCATACGGTCGACGTTCGCGTAGGTGATGACGGTCGCGCCGTTGTCGCGCGCGGAGATCGCGCTCTCGACCGCAATCCGCTCCGCGTACTCGACCTGCGCGTCGTAGTAGAAGGCGGCGGCCTTAAGGCCTTCGGTGTTGAGGCCCGGCTCCCGCTCGTGGGCCTTCTGGCGGTTGAACATCTTGTGCCGGTCCATGCTCTTGTCGTAGGAGAGCGCGTCGTAGAGGGTCATGCCGAGCCGGATCATGAGCGGCCCACGCGCGCTCCGCTCGTAGATGGGAACCAGGAAACCCAGCGGCCTGACCAGGTGTGGCGCGACGCGGAGTATCGCCTCCCTGTCCCTCAGCGATTCCCTCACGAGCGCGAACTCGTAGTGCTCCAGGTAGCGGAGGCCTCCGTGGATCAGGCGCGTCGCCCACTGCGTCGTCCCGCTGGAGATGTCGCCCTTGTCCAGCAGCAGCACCCGCAGGCCCCTCATGGCGGCGTCGCGGGCGATGCCCGCGCCGTTGATGCCGGCGCCCACCACGATCAGGTCGAACTGGCGATGCCCGACCCTCTCCAGCAAACTCTCTCGACTCATACTCCTACCTTCACTTTCTTTCCCCGTCCCAGAGGAACAACTTCCGGATCCTGTCTATTCGGCCGATTCCCCAACCAGATTCCCCAACCAATCGGGGACGGCTCCGATCGACGCCAGGCATCTCGCTCTCGTCGTAACGATGGCCGTGTTCTGGGCTTCGCATACCCAATACCCGGAGCCGCGGCCGGCTCTATGCATCGGATGCCATAGCGATGGTCACCGCCGGGTCAGAGTGCGCGACCGAGAGCGCGTCGGTGAGGTGGATGCCCTGGGCGATCGCCGTCGTCAGCCGGCGGCCGTGGGCCAGACGTCGCTGAACCTCGGGGTTCGGGGCTAGCTCCGCAGCGTAGCGGAGAGACCGATGCCTATGCCCACGAAGCTCACCAAGAACGGGCCCGCGACCTCGCCGAGGATCATGAACCTCGCCGTCTGTCATGGCGGCGCTACCCTTTGGCGCCACCCACTCTTCCGCCTGCGCGGCGCCGTTTGCTGTGGTTACATCCATCTTGTTGCCCCTTTCCCTAGCTCACAGGCTTGCCCGCGGGCTCGTCACGGGCTCGCCTCCGAAGAATTTTTCCCAGGGCAGGTTCAGCGGCTCGTCCTGGGCGACTATCGCGTGCAGGTGACGCATCAGCGGGAAGTCCTCCTCGCTGATAAGGCCGCGCTCGGTGAGCTTCGGCAGCGCGCCGCCGATGACCCTGATGGCCGCCACGCCTTCGAGGGTCACATCCTTCATGCGCTCGTTCTGGACCTCGGAAAACGGCACCCCGGCCGCGGCAAAGCGTCCGGCCTTCACGTTGCGCCCGCCCATCGTGGTAACGAACATGTCCCCGACCCCCGGCAGCCCTCGGGAGGTGACGGGGTCCCCGCCCATAAGCTCCATCCACCGCCCGAGCTCGCAGGTGGCCTGCGCGAAGAGCGCCGCCCCGTAGTTGTAGCGGCGGTACCGCGCCTCGGACTCACCCTCCTTGTCCAACAGGCCGTCCATGAACCCGCCCCCAAAGGCGTAGCAGTTCTTCACCGCAGCGCACACCTCCGCCCCGACAAAGTCCGTGCTGGTCCACACGTGGTAGTACTCCGTGCGGAAGGTCGCGGCCAGCCTCTCCAGCACGTCCGCTTCCCGGCCCGCAAAGACCACGCAGGTGTCGCGGCGCACGGCCACCTCGCCGGCGATGGCGGGGCCGACGATGGCCGACCACGAGACCTGCTCTCTCAGGTCCTCCGGCACCTTCGAGGCGAGCACCTCGGGCAGGATGTGCAGGTCCCCGTTTTCGTCGGCCTCCATCCCCTTGGTAACGGCTATGACCATCATCCCTGGCTTGAGCAACGAGGCGAAGCGCTCGCCGGCCCAATGCACACCGAACGAGTTGACCCCGCTCATGGCGACATCGGCCCCCTCGAACGCCTCCTCGGCCTCCTCCAGCTGGTACGCGCGCACGCCATCCGGGACCTTCAGGTCGAGGTTGGGGTGGACGCCGGTCTCCTTGATGCTGTTTATGATCTCCCGATCGAGGTGGGTGCCCACCAGGCGCACCTCGTTGCCGTTGTCCGTCAGCGGCCAGGCGAGCGCGGTCGCCATTATGCCCGACCCCAAAACAGTTACCGTAGCCATAGGCTCTCCCTTTGTGTAGCGTGCCTACAAACCGCGCGGCCTACACCGCTTCAGCGGCCTCGTCGTCGCCCGCCTCGTGCCGGACGGTCTTGTGCATGAGCTCCTTCATCTGCGGGTAGGCCTCCAGGTACCTCTCCACGTAGAACCGGTACTCTTCATGTCGCTCGGGGTCGGGCTCGATGGTGTCCGCGGTGTGGACCATGTTCGCGGCTGCGGTCTGGATGTCCGGGTAGATCCCCGCGCCTACGGCGGCGAGCATCGCCGAGCCCAGGACGGGGCCCTCGCTCACCTTCGTGAACGCTATCGGCACGTTCGAGACGTCCGCGTGCATCCGCATCCAGAGGTCGCTCTTGGCCGGGCCGCCGGAGACGACGTTGAGTCTGGGCTCGAAGTCCTGACCGCGCATGGTGCGCAGGATGTTCTCGGTGCCGTAGCAGATGCCCTCGATGATGGCCCGGAAAACGTGACCGGGGGTGTGGCTCAGGGTCAGGCCCCACATCATGCCGCGCGCCAGGGGGTCTGTGTAGGGCGAGCGGTTCCCCTGGAAGTAGTCGAGCACGATCAGGCCGTCCGAGCCGATAGGAATGTCGTGGGCCAGCTCGGTCAGGACGTCGTAGGTGTCCACGCCTCGTCTCTTTGCCTCCGCCGCAGCATCCCCCGCGAACTGGTTCTTGAACCAGGCGACGATCGAGCCGGTCGAGGCCTGGCCCGCCTCGACGGTGTACTGGCCGGGGATCATGGCGTCCGTGTAGGCCCCCCAGAACCCGGGGTCGTGGATGGGCTCGTTGAGCTGCCCGATCATGACGTGCGACGACCCGGTGATGATAGCCATCTTCCCCGGCTCGACCACCCCGAGCCCCAAAGCCCCGACGTGGGCGTCCACGCCGCCGACGGCGACCGGCGTCCCGGCCTTGAGGCCCATCTCCTCGGCCACGTCCCGGCGCAGCTCCCCCGCCACCGTGCCGAGATCGAGCACGTCCTTCGGGAACTTCTCGAGCAGGTCCCCGGCGTCCACGGCGTCGTAGAGGCTCTCCGGGTAGCCGCCCGCGTCGCGGTCGTAGAAGTACTTGGAGGAGGCGAAGTTTATGGAGGTGGCCCACTCGCCCGTCAGGCGGTGAAGCAGCCAGTCGCCGCAGTCGCAGATGTGCTTCGCGTTTT
>CADCUW010000500.1 GCA_902805985.1 uncultured Rubrobacteraceae bacterium | reverse complement strand
AGCAGAAGGGCGCCATGCGCGTCGAGGTCACGGTGCGGGGCCGGATGGCCCATGGTGCTATGCCCCTGAGCGGCGTCAACCCCGTAACCCGCGCGGCAAGGTTCGTGGTGGAGGTCGAGGAACTGGAACGGGAAGAGATGAAGCGTCACGGCGAGCACCCTTTCCTTGGTTTCCCGAGCCTGACGCCGACGATCTTTATGGGGCCGGATTGCGGGGAGGCCCAGATCAACGTCGTACCCGCGAGCGCCTACCTCGCCCTCGACGTCCGCACCACCCCAGCCCAGTCCCATGAAGAACTCGTAGGCAAACTCCGGGGCATCCTCTCCCGTCTCTCATCCGAGGACCCTGACTTCGACGCGACGCTGGAGGTAATCGAGGAACGTCCCCCGACGGAGACCCCGAGGGACGAGCCGCTGGTCAGGGCGATGGATCTCGCCTACCGTAGTCTCACCGGTCAGGAGCCGCGCTACGACGGCGTGCCGGGCGCCACCGACGGGACGTTTCTTCACGCCTGGGCCGGCGTCCCGATAGTCACGACGGGGGCCGGGAACCGGGAGATCCCGCACCACAAGGACGAGTGGGTGGACGAGGACGAGCTCCTCGCCGCCTGCAAGCTCTACGCCGCGACCGCCATGTACTACGCCTACGGAAAGGACTGATCTTGTTCGACTACAGCGCCATGTTCGACCTTACGGGAAAGACCGCCCTCGTCGTCGGGGCGGGCAGCGGCATCGGCGAGGCGAGCGCCAGGGGCCTCGCCGCGTTCGGGGCCGAGGTGTTCGCGGCGGACGTGAACGCCTCGGCCGCCGAGGCGACGGCTGACGGCATCAGGGAGAACGACGGTAAGGCCGTCGCCGTCGGGCTGGACATGCTGGACTCAGAGAGCGTCGCGGCGGTGGCGGGGAGGATCGGGGCGCCCGACGTGCTCGTGAGCACGCCGAGCGTCAACGTCCGCAAGCCCCTGTTGGAGATCACCGACGAGGAGTTCGACAAGATCATAGATCTGAACCTGAAGGGAACTTTCCGGCTGTGCCGGGAGTTCGGGAGGGGCATGGCCGAACGCGGTTCGGGGAGCATCATCGCCTTCTCAAGCATCAGGGGTCAGGTCGTCGAGCCGGGGCAGGGAATCTATGCCGCGACCAAGTCGGGGACGGTCCAGATGTTGCGAGCGTTGGCTGCGGAGCTCGGGCCGCGGGGCGTGCGGGCCAACGCCGTAGCACCCGGCATCGTGGAGACGCCGCTTACCGCCCAGATCAAGGAGAGCCCCGACTGGTACGGCGCCTACGCGAACAAGAGCATCCTCGGCCGGTGGGCGCAGCCGCACGAGATGGTTGGGATGGTGGTCTACCTCGCCTCCGACGCGAGCTCCTACGTAACAGGTGCCTTCATGCTCGTCGACGGCGGCTGGACCGCCGCCGACGGCCGCTTCACGCCGCCCCTGTAGCCCGTTTGACAGTTCGCACATAGCTGCGGATACTTCGGCCGTCGAAGACCTCTCCGGCGGAGGCCGGAAGAAGGAGGAGCACGCATGACGACGGGTTCGGGAAGCGAGAGTAGGGGCTCGGTGTTAGGCCTCAGCGTGCGCCAGATAGTTATAGCCGGGATACTCGGCGGGATCGCGATCTTCCTCGGCGCCACCCGCCTGGGCTTCATCCCCGTCCCGAACCTCGCCGGCAACGCCACGATCCTTCACGTGCCCGTCATCTTGGGCGGCGCCCTCGAAGGGCCGGTCGTCGGCACGATCGTGGGCCTGATCTTCGGCGTCTTCTCCTTCATCCAGGCCGAGGTGCCGTTCTTCAGGAACCCCCTGGTCTCGATCTTGCCGCGCCTTGTAATTGGGGTGGTCGCCTGGGCCGTCTTCGTCGGTCTGAGGAACGTCAGCCTGGACCTCGCCTCGGCCGCCGCCGGCGTGCTCGGCTCTCTGACCAACACGGTGGGCGTCATCGGGATGGCCGTCCTGCTCGGGTATCTGCCGCTGGCCGCGGTCGTGCCCATAGTGCCGCAGGCGCTGGTCGAGGCGGTCCTCGCGGCCGTCGTCACGGTCGTGGTCGTCCGGGGTGTGCTGCTCGTCCGCAGCGGACGGACCACAGCCGCCGAGACGGACGCCGGCGAAGAGCGACGCTACTAGAGACGGTCGCGGCGCCGTGATCGAGATAGAGGGCCTCTCCTTCTCCTACCGCACGGGCGAGGAGGACGCGGTGCCAGCTCTGCGCGACCTGGACCTGCGCGTGGAACCGGGGCAGTTCGTCGCGATCATCGGCCACAACGGCTCGGGCAAGAGCACGCTCGTCAAACTGCTCACGGCCATCCAGTACCCGACGGAGGGCGAGATCCGGATAGACGGCGTCCTCGTGAACGGGGCAAACCAGTGGGAGGTTCGGCGCAAGGTCTCCGTCGTCTTCCAAGACCCCGACGACCAACTCGTCATGAACCGGGTCGAGGACGACGTGGCCTTCGGGCCCGAGAACCTGGGGTTACCGCGGGCGGAGATAGGGGAGAGGGTCGAGTCGTCGCTCGGCGCGCTAGGGCTCACGGGGATCCGGGGGCGCCTGATAGAGGACCTCTCCTCGGGCCAGAAGCAGCGGGTCGCGATAGCCGGGGCACTGGCGATGCGCCCGCGGTTCCTGATCCTGGACGAGCCAACCTCGCTCCTCCCCGTCCCGGTCGCGATGCGCCTGGTGTCCACGATCAGGGACTTCAACCGCCGCGAGGGCATGGGGGTCCTGCACGTCACCCACTCGATGCACGAGGCCTCGCTCTTCGACCGGGTCGTGGTGATGGACTCGGGGCGCAAGATCCTGGACGGTACCCCCGCGGAGGTCTTCCGCCACGTCGAGCGCCTGCGGGAGGTCGGCCTGGACGTCCCCCTGGCCGCGAGCCTCGCCCACCGCCTGCGCGCCCGCGGAATCCATCTGGAGGGCGACGTCCTGGACGAGGTGGGTCTGCGGGCCGCCCTCTCTGTCGCCATCGGGGCTCCCGCCGACCCCCCGGCATGATGGAAGACGGGGCGCCGGTCCTGGAGCTGCGCAACTTCGCGTACACCTACCTCGAAGGGACGCCACGGGCGGGCGAGGCGATCCGGGACGTCTCTTTCGAGATCCGGCGCGGGGAGCGGGTCGGGATAGTGGGCGCCACCCAGTCCGGGAAGTCCACTATCGTGGACTCTTTCGCCCACCTGCTGCGCGTGAAGCCGGGGCAGGTCTTCTACGAGGGGCGGGACATCGCCGAGCCGGGCTACGACAGGGCCAGGCTGCGGCGGGAGATCGGCATCGTCTTCCAGCGGCCGGACTCCCAGATCATCGAGAGCGTCGTCGGCGCGGACGTGGCCTTCGGCCCGACCGCCGCAGGCCTACCCGCCGCCGAGACCCGCGCGCGGGTCGAAGAGAGCCTGAACACTCTAGGGCTCCCCTACCCCGAGTACCGGCTGCGCTATGTCCACGCCCTCTCCGGGGGGCAGCGCCGCCGCGTCGCCATAGCCGGGGTGCTCGCCATGCGCACGCCCGTCCTCGTGCTCGACGAGCCGATGGCCGGCCTCGACCCGCGCGGGCGGCGCGAGCTTCTGGAGCTCCTGATCCGGCTCCAGAGGGACAGGGACCTCACCCTGATCGTCTGCTCCGCCAGCCTCACCGACGCGAGCCTGCTCTGCGACCGATTCGTCGTTCTCGACGACGGGAGGGTCGCGATGGATGGACCTGTGCGCGAGGTGCTCCGCGAGGCCGACAGGCTCGCGCAACTCGACATTACGCTCCCGGAACCCGTGCTCGGGGCCCAGGAGATGCGCAAGCTCTTCCCGGGCTTCCCGACGGACCTCCTCACCGAGGACGAGCTCGAAGCCGAGCTCGTGAAGAGGGTCGGGGGGGCCGCGTAGTGCTCGAGCTCCAGCGCAACGTCATCTTCGGACAATACGTGGACACGGGCTCGTTTATCCACCGCATGGACGCGCGCATCAAGCTCGTTATCACGTTCGTATTCGTGGTCGCGTCGTTCTTGATCGGGGACTTTCTCGGTTTCATGGCGGTGTTCTTGCTGCTCGCCCTCATACAGATCGTCTCCCGCATCCCACTCGGTTTTATCTTGCGCGGCTCGCAGTTCTTTCTCGCCTTCCTCCTCTTTATCCTGGTTTTCCAGGTCCTCTTCTACCCAGGGGAGGCGTCAAACTACCTCTGGAGATGGGGGATACTCTCGGTCTCTACCGAGGGGCTCTACACGGCCGGCATCCTGGGGCTGCGCGTGATCTTCCTTTACCACGTCACCACGATGCTGATGCTCACGACCTCGCTCGTGGACCTCACCAACGGCCTGGAGCTCCTCTTCGCCCCGCTCCAACGCCTCCGTTTGCCCGTCAACGAGATGGTCCTCGTCTTCGTCATCGCCATAAAGTTCGTCCCCATCTTTATAGAGGAGATAGAGCGCCTCGCCCGCGCCCAGACCGCCCGAGGCGTCCCCTTCGACGAGGGCGGCGCCGTGACCCGCGCCCGCCGCCTCGGACGTCTCCTGGTACCCATCTTCATCAGCGGCTTCGCCCGCGCCGACACCCTCACCACGGCCATGAACACCCGCAGCTACCGCGGCGGCCGGGGCCGCACCAAGCTCCGCGTCATGAAGGCCGACCCCTCGGACTGGCTGGCGCTCGCCCTGATCGTCGTCTGGATGCTCGTGGCCTGGTACCTGTAGACCCGGCCCGCGCAGAACTAAATGTTCTGCGCACATGCGTGTCCGGGGAATCGGTCATGCGCCCCGTGTACCGACGCTTCAGGGTCCTCAAAAAGTGGTCACCTGACCCGTGCACGGCCCTCTCTGGTGGTCGGATACTTAACGGCGTCGCCACGGGGAGCGGGTTCTTTAGCCGAAGGGGCAGGGTCCTCGCCCCATTAAGAGCAGTACGAGGAGCGAGGGCAACATCGCGAGGTTTCGGAGAGGTGCATCCGAAGATTCTTTCGGGGATCTTCGCGGGGTTTGTTCCCGTAGCGCTCTTCGTAGCGATCGGGAGTCGGTATCTCTCGGGGCTGACCAACGCGATCATCGCCGACGGGAGCAGCAGGGGGACGGTCGTCGACAACGACAGGTAAGGGCCAGGGCCTTTGACGGTCCCGCCCCCTCCTGCGGCTCGGGATCTGAGGATTGGCCGATCCTTACAACGTTTCCCTGCGCCGGCTCAACTGGCCGTAGGGATGCCCGGTGTGCAGGCGCTCCATCGAGCCGATGGCCGCTATGCGCTCCAGGGCGACGGTGTCGGCGGCGACGTTCGTGGCGACGCCGTCGCGCTTGGAGATGGCGATGATGCTGCGGATGCGTTCCTCTATGCGCATGACGCGCTTGGTGGCGCGGCGCTCGTTATAGCCCTCCAGCTCGTCGGCGACGTTTATGAGACCGCCGGCGTTTATGACGTAGTCGGGGGCGTAGAGGATGCCGTGTTCCGCCAAGGCCTCCCCGTGCCACGCTTCTAGCAGCACGTTGTTAGCGCTGCCGGCGATGATGCGGCACCGGAAGGCCGGGATGGTATCGTCGTTGACCGTGGCGCCGAGGGCGCAGGGGGCGTAGACGTCGCAGGGGATGGTCAGGATCTCATCCGGCCCAACCGCCTTCGCTCCGAACTCCTTCACCGCCCGCTCGAGGGCGTCCGCGTCCACGTCCGCGACGATGAGGCGAGCCCCCGCCTCGTAGAGCAGGCGACAGAGGTGGTGCCCGACGTGCCCGACGCCCTGGACCGCGATCGTCCGTCCCTCGAGCGAGGGCGAGCCGAAAGCCTCGTCCACGCAAGCCCGCATCCCCTGCAGGACGCCAAGGGCCGTGAATGGCGAGGGATCTCCTGAACCCCCGCGCGTGACGTCCACCCCGACGACGTGCTCCGTCTCGACCCGGATAAAGTTGGCGTCCTCCGTCGAGGTCCCGACGTCCTCGGCCACGATGTAGCGCCCGCCAAGCGTCTCGATGTAGCGGCCGAAAGACCTGAAGAGCGCCTCGGTTTTGCCCGTGCGCGGGTCTCCGATGATAACGGATTTACCACCCCCGAGGTTGAGCCCGCTCGCCGCCGCCTTGTAGGTCATCCCCCTCGCCAGGCGCAGCACGTCAACCACGGCGTCGTCCTCAGAAGCATACGGATACATCCGGCATCCCCCGAGGGCGGGCCCCAGCGTGGTGTCGTGGACCGCGATAATGGCGCGCAGGCCCGTCGCCTTGTCGTGGCAGAAGACGAGCTGCTCGTAGCGGTACTCCGCCAGCCTCTCGAAGACCTGCATACGCATCTCCTTTCCCTTACCCGGAGATGAACCCCGGAATTCCATTCTACTATCGGGGCTTCCCTTGCCGCCGGAAAATGGCGGTTTTGCGCGTGCTAGAATGCCGAACCATGCAGAGTAAGAGGTTGGGCGAGGACACGACCGCCGGAAAGCTGGAGGGGCTGGAGAAGCTGCGCGAGAGGGCGGCCCATCCTGCCTCCGAGCGGGCCGTGGAGCGGCAGCGCGAGAAGGGCAAGATGACCGCCCGGGAGCGCATAGAGACGCTCCTTGACGAGGGGACGTTCGTCGAGCTCGACCGCTACAGGGTGCACCGTTCAAACAACTTCGGGCTGGAGGAGAACAGGCCGCTCGGGGACGGGGTCGTTACCGGGTACGGGGAGGTCATGGGGCGCAAGGTCTGCGTGTTCTCGCAGGACTTCACGGTCTTTGGCGGGTCGCTGGGCGAGGTGTACGCGGAGAAGATCTGCAAGGTCATGGACCTCGCGATCTCGACCGGATGCCCCATAGTCGGCATAAACGACTCCGGCGGGGCGCGGATACAGGAGGGCGTCGTCTCGCTGGCCGGCTACGCGGACATCTTTCATCGCAACGTGCTGGCCTCCGGTGTCGTGCCCCAGATCTCGGTGGTGATGGGACCCTGCGCCGGGGGGGCTGTCTACTCGCCGGCGATCACGGACTTCATCTTCATGGTCGAGGAGACGAGCCACATGTTCATCACCGGCCCCGACGTCATAAAGAGCGTCACGGGAGAGGAGGTGAGCCAGGAGGATCTGGGCGGCGCCGTCACCCACAACACCAAGAGCGGTGTGGCCCACTTCTCGTCGCCTGACGAGGAGACGTGCCTCTCCGATGTGCGCTTCCTGCTCTCGTTCCTGCCGGAGAACAACCTGGAGACGCCGCCCTACTTCCCGCCCGCGGACGAGGCAAACCGCATGGACGAGGAGCTCGCTTCTCTCGTGCCGGACTCGCCGCGCCAGCCCTACGACATCAGGGAGGCGATAGGTCTCGTCGTGGATGACGGGGAGTTCTTCGAGGTGCAGGAGGGATGGGCCCAGAACCTCGTCGTCGGGCTCGCCAGGCTCGACGGGCACGCGATAGGGGTGGTCGGGAACCAGCCGATGGTTCTCGCGGGGACTCTAGACATAGACGCGAGCGTCAAGGGGGCGCGGTTCGTGAGGTTCTGCGACGCCTTCAATATCCCCCTCCTTACCTTCGTGGACGTGCCGGGGTTCATGCCGGGGACAGGGCAGGAATGGGGTGGGATCATCCGCCACGGCGCCAAGCTTCTCTACGCTTTCTCCGAGGCCACGGTCCCCAAGATGACCGTCATCACGCGCAAGGCCTACGGCGGCGCCTACGACGTCATGAATTCCAAGCACATAGGCGCCGATGTCAACGTCGCGTGGCCGACCGGCGAGGTCGCAGTGATGGGTGCTTCGGCGGCCGTCGGCATCATCCACCGCAGGCGCATCGCAGACGCCGAGGACCCCGAGGCCGAGCGCGAGTCGCTCATCGCGGACTACGAGCAGAAGTTCAACAACCCGATGGTCGCCGCCGAGATGGGCTTTATAGACGACATCATAGACCCGCGGGAGACGAGGCCCTACCTCATCAAGGCGCTCTCGATGGTGCGGACCAGACGCCCCGAGCGCCCGCCGCGCAAGCACGGGAACATCCCCCTCTGAGCGCCGTGGCAGGAGGAGGCGCAACCGGGATACGCAGGCTCCTGCCCAGAACCAGAAGGTCGTGGGCCCTGGTGGTCTTCGCCGTGCTCACGTTCTTCGCGCTGGACCTGCTCGCGCTGCGGGGGTCCGACCTCGCGCTGGACCTGCTGGTCTTCCTCTCAGGCATGCTCGCCGGACTCGCCGCGGCCCGGGTGGCTACGTATCCGTTCAGGAGGATGGCGGGCGATTTCGGGATCTTGCGGACCGTCGGGCTCTTCGCGGGGCTTGCCGCGGTCTTCGTCATCATCTTCGGCGGGACGGCCCTGGCCGGTATCCCGCCGTATCCGACCGCCGAGGGCGGCAACGTGGGGAACATGATCTATGGCCTCGCCCTCGGGTTCCTCGTCGGCGTACCCGGCGGCCTGGTGCCGCCAGATGCCGCGCCGCACCCGCCCACGCGCGGTTCAAGCATCAGAATAGTCGTCGTGATCCTGACGACCGTAATAGGGTTGTTCGGGCTGCTCTTCATGCTCTTCTTGCTGCTTGAGTACGCGCTCGTGCCCCTGATCCGGGCCCTCGCGGGATGAGGGACGCGCGCCACACCCGGATCGAGCCACCCCCGACACCCGAGGAGGCCGCGGCTATCGCGGCGGCGCTGGAGGCGCTCGGCGGGGAACGAATAGAGGCGGAGCTTCCGGCTCGGAGTCGGTGGCGTTTGGCGGGCCTGCTCGGGCATCCGGTTCCGCCGGGGATGAAGCTCGAAGGGGCGTTGTGGTCCTACTCCAGTTGGGAGGGCGGTCTCTAGATGTTCGGGAAGGTCCTGATCGCGAACAGGGGTGAGATCTCGGTTCGGATAGCCCGCGCCTGCCGGGAGATGGGTATCCGGACCGTCGCCGTCTACTCTGACGTAGACCGCGGCGCCCTCCATACAACGGTTGCCGACGAGGCCTACCACGTGGGCCCCACGCCCGCCCCAGAGAGCTACCTGAACATAGAGAGGCTTATCGAGGTCGCGAAGAAGAGCGGCGCCGAAGCCGTCCACCCTGGCTACGGCTTTCTGGCGGAGAGCGCGGCCTTTGCCAGGGCCGTAACGGAGGCGGGGCTCGTCTGGATCGGGCCCCACCCGAACGCCATAGTGGCGATGGGATCTAAGGTGGAGTCCCGCCGGATCATGGCGAGGGCCGGCGTCCCGATCACGCCCGGCACCGAGGAGCCCGTCGATTCCCCTGAAGCGGTCTTCGAGTTCGCCGCGGAGCACGGCTACCCGGTAGCCGTGAAGGCGTCTGCCGGCGGCGGCGGCAAGGGCTTCGCCGTCGCCCACGACAAGACCGAAGCCGAGGCCGCCTACGCGCGGGCGAGCCGGGAGGGCGAGGCGTACTTCGGGGATGGGTCGGTGTACCTTGAGAAGTACCTGCCTTCGCCCCGGCACATCGAGATCCAGGTCTTCCGCGACAAGCACGGCAACGGGGTCCACCTGGGCGAGCGGGACTGCTCGATCCAACGCCGCCACCAGAAGCTCGTCGAGGAGTGCCCGAGCCCGGCCCTGAACCCGGGGACTCGCGCGTCGATGGGCCGCGCCGCCGTCGCCGCCGCTGACGCCGTCGGCTACGACTCGGCCGGCACGGTCGAGTTCTTGCTGCACAAGGGCGAGGCCGGCGACGAGTTCTTCTTTCTGGAGATGAACACCCGCGTGCAGGTAGAGCATCCCGTAACCGAGGAGGTCACGGGCGTAGACATCGTCCAGACCGGCATCCGCATCGCCGCCGGCGAGCCGCTGCCCTTCTCCCAGAAGGACGTCTCCTGGCGGGGCCACGCTATCGAGGTCCGCATCAACGCCGAGGACCCGGCGGCCGGCTTCGTCCCGAGCCCCGGCGCCGTCGCCGTCTATGAGGAGCCGGGCGGGCCAGGGGTCCGGGTCGACTCTTCGCTGAGGGGCCCTGGGGCCGTCCCCGAGTCCTACGACCCGTTGTTCGCCAAGCTGATCGTGCGCGGCCCCGACCGCCCTTCCGCCCTCGCCCGGCTGCGGCGGGCGCTCGCGGAGTTTAAAGTCGAGGGCATAGCCACGACGCTGCCCTTCTTCCGGGCCATCCTCGACGACGAGGCCTTCGCCTCCGGGGACTACACGACGGGCTTCGTCGCCGAGAGGATGGACGGTCTCTCCATCGAGCCCGCCGGGCCCGCCGGCCACGACACGCCGGACGAAAAGACCTCCCGCGAGGTCGAGGTCGAGGTGGACGGCCGGCTCTTCCGGGTGCGGGTCTTTGGCGACGGGGAAGTTGCGTCCGGTGGCGGGCCGCCGCCGCGGCGCAGCGGCCGGAGTACGCGGCGGTCGGCCGCCGCCGAGGGGGCCATCGCGGCGCCGATGCAGGGGACGATCGTGAAGGTGCTCGTCGAGGAGGGCCGGGAGGTCGCGGCGGACGAGGCCGTCTGCGTGCTGGAGGCGATGAAGATGGAGAGCGAGGTCAGGGCCCAGAGGGCCGGCCGCGTCCTCAAGGTCCTCGTCGGGGCCGGCGATACCGTCCGCCCCGGCGAGCCCCTGGTGGTGCTGGAGTAGGACGGGTAGCCCTGTGTTAGACCAGGTCGAAGAGTTCGCGTGGAGCGGCGAGGGTGAGGACGCCGAGATCCTCATCCACGCCCCGGACGAAGCCACCGCCGAACGGGCCTTCGAACGTATCCTCCCGGCTGCCCGTCTCCCCGGGGTCCATAGCCCCGTCCACGCTGCCGCCGCGCCCGGCGGCTTCGGCTGGGTCGCCGTCTCCGGTACGCACGCGGCCCCTGACCTCCTCTCGGCGCCGATCCGCGGCCTGCTCCTCGTCGCCGACGTCGACGCGGACAACCTCGGCATGCCGGTAGGCGACGTGATGGATCTCGCGCTGCGCGGCCTGGCGGAAGCGGGCCCTTCGTTGCCGGCCCTGAACGAGGCCGGTGTTCGGAGGGTCTGCGAGGAGGGGGCGCCGGCGGCGGCCGAGGACGGCCTCGTCGAGGAGGAAGACCTAAGGTGCCTTGGGCCCGCCTGTGGGGACCCGGACGCGCTCGGGCGGCGGGCACTCTCCGCCGGGACGCGGGACTGGGAAGGCCCTTTCGAGCTGGAGGCCGCGGTCGTGGGTGGCGTGCTGGACACGGACGGGGCTGAGGCGCTGGACCTCCGTCCCGGGATGCTGGTGTTCGTGGTGCGGGCCGGGGCGGGGGACCTCGGCAGGCTCGCTTTGGGCACGCACCGGGCCCGGATCTTCACCCGCATCAGGGCCGGCGTGGACTTCGGCGCCGGGGATGACCCGCCGGCAGCGCCCCTGGAGACAGAAGAAGCCGCGGACCTCGTCGCGGCCACCAGCGCCGCCTCCAACTTCGCCGACGCCAGGGCCGCCCGCGCGGCTTATGCCCTGAGGCGCGTACTCCGGGAGGTCGCCGGGGGGCTCAGTCTTCCCGCCTCGTGGAAGGTCGGCGGGGTCGAGGATCAGGACGGACTCCTCATCCACCGCAACAACCTCGCGGTGGCGGGAGAGAACGTTCCTCTAGTTTCGGGTGGTGTGGTTGCGGCCGGGACGGGTAAGATGTGGCGGAGCGCGCCCCCGTTCGGCGCGCCGGAGAGCGAGGGCCGGTGGCCGTGGGAAGAGGCGGGCCTGCTGGGGCGCTGGGCGAACCTCGATCCGACCAGAGGAGAGGGCTAGGGTGGATCTGCTGATGGTCAGGGATCGGGCAACGGGCCGGATTCTCTACACTGAGCGCCTCGAACGCCGCGCCGGCGAGACCTCATGGGAGTACGTCCGCCGTAGCGTCCGCCGCGAAGCCCACATCCGAACCCAATTCTCCAAGGACGGCCAGCAGGTAATCATGGGATGGGGGGCGGACTCCGTAGAAGACTTCCTGAGATCCTACCCGGAATACGGACCCGTCACCGA
>CADCUW010000499.1:3211-3494 GCA_902805985.1 uncultured Rubrobacteraceae bacterium | reverse complement strand
AGGAGCCGTGGGCGGCAGCCGCGCAGGAGAAAGAGCTTCTGCAAGCCATCCGGCGTCACGGGCAACTCACGGTAGCCGGGTTCGCCCTGGAGACTTCGCTGTCCGTGGAGCAGGCCAACCGGAGGCTATATGAGTTGGCGGACAAGGGACACCTTGAGGTACAGGCGGAGCGGGGAAGGTTGCTCTACTCCTTGTGGGAAAGCCGCGGGTAGGCTTTGGCGGAGCGCCTGAAATCGTGGCTGTTGCCCCGAACGTGTGGGGGCTGGGCCCTCGCGTTCCTCCT
>CADCUW010000499.1:0-3201 GCA_902805985.1 uncultured Rubrobacteraceae bacterium | reverse complement strand
TCTCGCTGGTATTCGTCGCGTCGGTGTACTCGGTTCGCGACGATCTCTACCGGACATACCTGGGCCTGCAGCCCGAAGCCCAGAACGTGGGCCCGGCGGCCTACGCCGCCGGCCAGAGGCTCGAGCTGGAGAAAACCGCCGGCGGCGCGAGGGTCACGCTGAACTCGGTCTACGCCGAAGAGCGCCACGTCATCGTGGGCTACGAGGTGGAGGATCTCCAAGACGGGCGTCGCGCCGGCGGCCACCCCGCCGAGCTCCAGCCCCTCCTCGGCTTCGGGGAGCCGACGGGCCGCGAGAAGGAGTACCTCCAAAAGCACGGCCTGGGGACCGACGTCGTCGAGCTCACCGACGAGAGCGACGCCGATTTCCGGATGGTCAACAACTCTGGGGCGGTCTCCGAAGGACCTGACAACATGGTGAAAGGGCCCCTGAGGAACATGGTGGCCTTCGAGCCCGATCAGGGTCTCGAGCCCGGCGAGAAGCACCGCTTCCGCCTCGAAGTCGCCCTCTACGAGAGTCCGGTAGTTCCGCTAGGGGAAAAGGGAAAGCGGCCGCCGCCCGAACCTTTCGTTGGCGGTTCCTTCGTCTTCGACTTCGAGATCCCCGTGCGGGCCGTCCCCGTCGTCGAGGTGGGCCAGAAGGTAACCGCCGAAGGCGTCACGCTCACGCTGGATCGGGTGATCGACTCTCCGGGAAGGCCCCAGGCGGTGGTCTGCTACGAGGCTCCCGACGACCACCGCTCGTGGTTCCTCCACGGCGGGAAGGGCACGTACCTGGGCGGCTGGGGTTCGAGCGGATCGATGCAGGGCGTCCCCCCGGCCGGCTGCCAGAAGCTCGAGCTGAAGGGCCCGCTGAAAGGTCGCACGACGCTGGAAGTGGCGACGATGGAAGGCATGCCGAGGTGTTCGGCCGACGACGCCGAGGCCGCCGAGGCGTGCCACGAGGAGGCCGGGGAGAGGTGGATCAGCGGCCCGTGGAGGTTCGAGTTCGATGCGCCCGACCCGTAAGCCAACGGGCTTTGGAGAACCGCTACACGCGGAGTTCCGAGAAGCCCCTCGGCCCGAAGTTCGCGGGCTACCGCTCGTCCCTCCCTGCCGGCCTGTAGTAGTGCCGCTCGCTCGGCCCCCACGTCCACCCCGTGACCCCGGAACCGAGGGCGGCCGTGGCCCCGAAGGCCCCCCACTAGGGCACCGACCTGGAGCGTCTGCGAGGTGCAGAGGCCGTCGGGCAGGAGGCCCGGCGCGAGCCCCACGGCCCTGACCACGGCGGCACCCACCAGCATCGAGGCGAGGATCCTGAAGACCCTCCACGCCGCGCCCGTCCCCTTCCGCCGAAGCTTGCCGCCCATGCCCCGTCTGCCTCCCTCTACGAGGTTGGGTGAATAGGACGTAGGCGGGTGCGCCGGGCCTGGCTAGGCCACATCATGTGCTTGTAGGGAAAACGAAGGAAAGGGACGATATGGCGTCTTCGGCGCTTATCCGCATAGGCGGTCTGGCGGCCATGGTAGGTGGACTGCTGTGGGTCGTGAAGGGAGGGGCTATCCTGCTAACAGGCCAGCAGCCTCCCCTAGTCTTCGAGGCGGCCTTGTCCTTGTTCGCGCTCGGCCTGCTAGGGCTCCATGCTCGGCTCGAGGGGCGCGGAGGGCCGTTGGGGAAGGCGGGGATGCTGGTGGCCTACGCGGCCCTGGCCGCTGCCGTTCTCGTCTTGATGGCACCGCTGCCCCCGTTGTACGCCGTGGCGGGGTTCGGTCCTTTCCTCAGCTTGGTCTTGATGGGTAGCGCCACCCTAAAAGCCAGGATATTCTCCCCGCCCTGGAGCGCGTTGCCGCTCGCTATGGGACTGGGAGGGCCCCTCTTGATATTGGCCGGCGGGGGCCTCGCCGTGATGGGCGAAAGGCTGTTGGAGATCCCCATAGTGTTGGTCGGACTGGCTTGGATACTGCTGGGCTATTCGGTGTTGGCGGTCGAGGGGACGCGAGTCCAAGCACCTGCACGCGTGAGATGAACTCTTAGAACACCCCTTCCACGCACTCCGGTGAATAAGCCCCAAAGGGCTCCTGGCGGGTCAGTCCGTTGCCTGCCTCGGCGGGCCGACGACCCCTATGTCGACTTCTCCGACAGCGCCTTGCGCACGCCAATGGCCGCCTGCTCGTCGTCCCCCGCCGTTTCCAGTCCCTCGGCCAGCTCCCCGAAGTAGCGCCCGAAGCCGGGCGGGGAGATCGTGATGAGCATCTTGGCCGGGGTCTTGCCCGCGTTCCAGTAGGCATGATCGAGCCCCCTGGGCACGAAGACGAACGTCCCTGCGGCCCCCTCGAAGGCTCGCTCACCTGCCTGGAAGCCGAACGTGCCCTCCAGGACGTAGAAAGCCTCGTCGGTCTCCCTGTGGACGTGCAGCGGCGTGCCCGGGATGCCCGGCTCGGACGCCCACTCCACCGCCGAGTATGCGCCGCCCGGTTGCCCGTGGATCGACCTCACCCGGTTGCCGGAGAATGAGACGGTCTTGCCTTCCCCCGCGGAGAGCATCACGCTCCCATCATCGGCTGCCACGACGATCCTCCCTGCTGCCCCAGCGGGGCGTATCCGGACGTGCCACCATGATGCCGCCCCGCCAAGCCCGGCGCATGGCTCTTAGGGACGAAGTTCGGAGAAGGTCCCTGCCACGCACTCGGGTGAATAAGGGACCGGGGCTTCTCCGGGTCCCCCGGTCCTTTATGGAGGATTCTTGGCCTCATCCGAAGATACGGCCCGCCGGGTTTTCGCTACACTGCGGCATCGCCACCGCAGGCCACGCGGGGCGGGAGGAGTCTTAGAGGTTAGGGGGTGGATCGATGGGCGACCTGGTGCTGTCGAACGCGCGCGTGCTGGACGGTCGGGGCGGTGTCGCGGAGCGGGCGACGGTGCGCCTGTCCGGAAGCCGGGTGGCGGAGGTCGCGCGGGGCGCCGACGTGAAGATGGGCGGCCCCGCGGAGACTGACCTCTCTGGCATGACGCTGATGCCGGCGCTCGTGGACGCCCACGTCCATCTTTCTTCCTACCCGACCCTCCCGCCGCCCCTGCGCGGGGAGGAGCCCCGCACGGACGCCCTACGCTACTTCGAGCTGGCCAACTTCGCCCGCGACCTCGTCTCGATGGGCGTCCTCACGGTGCGCGACGTCGGCAGCGAGGGGGACCACGCCCTCCACCTCAGGCAGGCCGTCCGGCC
>CADCUW010000498.1 GCA_902805985.1 uncultured Rubrobacteraceae bacterium | reverse complement strand
ACGCCGCCGTACCCGGTCATCAGTAGGACGGCGAACGCCGCAGCGGCCAGGGCCGCGCCGATACCCACGGCCACGCCGACGTAGCGCCGCGCGACGGAGGTCAGCTCGTAGCGGGCGGCGAAGAAGGCGTAAGCCGCCTGAAGCACGAAGGCGACGAGGAGGGCTAGGATCAGGTCGTTCCGGAAGACGAGCCCTTCGGCCACTTTCTGCCCCATGGGGGCGTCGGGGCTCAGGAGCGCACCGAGGTCCTGCATCCGCCACCAGAGCCAGGCGCCGGGGACGGAGACGAGCAGGAGGTTGGCGAGCAGCTGCAGACGGTTGGCGCCAAGCACGAAGAGGACGCCGAGGCCCAGCCCGAACGACCCGATGCCGCCCCGGGAGAGCGTCAGGTAGAGCGTTACGAGGGAGCCGAGCAGGAGCACGGCGTAGAGCCCCCGGAGGAGGGGGTTGCGGATCGCGGTCATCCGCGAGAGCGCGAGCAGCGCCCCCATGCCCAGGATGACGGCCGCCGTGTTCGGGTATCCCACGGTCGAGTCCACCCGGTAGCGATCTATGGAGGCTATCTCGTAGTCTGCCGGGTATGCCTTCTGCAAGATCCCGTACCCCGCCACCCCGGCCACCGCCAGACCGAGACCGTCCACAAGCGGTCCCACCTGCCAGTGGCCCGGCAACCCGCCCCTGGCAAAGGCGCTCGCGCCGACGACGGCCGCCAGGAGCAGCAGGAGCAGGGCGAACCAGTACGAGGTCTCCCAGAACGCGCCCAGCACCACCGCCAGGGAGACGACCAGCGCCCATCCAAGACGCGGCACCGCGGAGTCCACGGCCAGCGCGATGGCGAAGGCCGCCAGGTACATCGAGGTCCTCAAGGTCTCCTTGATCGTCTCCGTCTCGCTTATCGTCCAGATCATGGAGAGCCCCTTGACGAGGACCAGGAGGGCGAGGAGGGAGATCAGGACCCACCCCTCCCGCGAGATCCCATCGTAGAAGCCGCGCGAGACGACGGTCGCGAAGAGCAGTCCCAGCACGCCGGCGGCCACGGGTAGCCACAGCGCGTCGTCGTAGAGGCCGCCACTCATGAGCCCGAAGACGGTCGCGCCGACGAGCGAGAGCAAGACGAAGGACTTGAACACGACGAGCAAACGCCCGGGACGCCGCCCCTTCTCGCCCCCCTCCTCCACACCGGCACCGAAGAAGCGGCTCCTGACCGTCTCCACACCCCTCACGCCGGGGCTCCTCCTGCGACGTTTACGAGCACCCGTTCAGCACCACCCCGAGCAGGTTCGTCCCCGCCTCCAAAAGGTCGTCGATGGTCTCGCGGGCCAGGCTCTTCGGCGTCCGGGAGGCGTGCACGACGAGCAGCACCCCGTCGAAGCCTTCGGAGAGGTTGGGTGACGAGAGGACCCCGCCGGCGACGGGCCCGTCTAGGATGACGAGGTCCCGGCCCTTTTCGAGGGAGCGCACGGCCCCCACGAGCCTCTCGTGTTCGAGGCGGGAGGTGGGGTTGGGGGGCACGGGCCCGGTCGGCACGACCAGGAGGCCCGGCGCCACCTCGTACCCGTAGTGTTCGAGGGGCTTGTCGCCCTCGAGGCCGCTGGTGAGGCCGACGAAGTTCGGCTCGCCCAGCACCCGGTGGAGCTGAGGGTCCCCGAGGTTACAGTCCACGAGCCCGGCCCGCCGGCCCATGCCGGCCACGGCGCCTGCGAGGCCCACGCAGACGCTGGTGCGCCCCGCCCCGCGCTCCGGACTCGTGACCACCACGCTGCGGATACCCTCAAGGGAGAGCAGCCTCTCGGCCAGGTCTTCGTAGTGGCTCCTGACCGGCGAGTCGGGGCTAAGGAGCAGCGCCCGGGTATCGTTCCCGCTTACGGCCCCCAGGCCCACCTCAGCCCTCGTTCTCGGCGGGGGAGTAGTCCGGTATGGCCCCGAGCACCGGGGCCTTGAGGGTCACCTCGGCGTCGCGAACGTCCCGCCATCCACCGGCCCTCCC
The DNA here is from genome assembly GCA_902805985.1 of uncultured Rubrobacteraceae bacterium. Lineage (GTDB taxonomy): Bacteria > Actinomycetota > Rubrobacteria > Rubrobacterales > Rubrobacteraceae > Rubrobacter_D. The sequence goes on along the minus strand of CADCUW010000498.1, from coordinate 9,848 downwards.
CTCCAGCGAGAGCGCGGCGCCCCCCCCGAGTAGCAGGCCCACCCCGGCGGCGACGGCCGCGTAGAGCACGGCCGGGGGGCCTGAGCCCTCGGACGGGACGGCCCGGCGCATCACCCGCGCGTCCGCGATGCCGGTCCCCCCGGAGAGCTGCCCGGCGCCGAGGCGCCCGGCCTCCAGCGCGAACGTCTCCGCGTAGGCGTTGGCGACCCGGGCGGCCCCCTCGGGCTCGCGCCCGGAGAACGCGACCCTCATCTCCATGCCGCCGTCACCGGACACGCTGACCTCGGGGTCGAGCCGATCCCTGAACCCCTCCGACTCGCCGCGCCAGCCGGCCTCGGCCTTCACGCCTTCTGAGAAGCTCCCCGGTGAGGTGATCGCCGAGAAGACCTCCTGCGCGAAGGCTTGCTGCGCATTCTCGTCGTCGGGCATCTCCTGGGGCGTGAAGCCAACCACGGCCTCCGCGGTGTACGCGGGTCCCCTGAAGAGCCCGAAGAGCAGCGCCACCCCGGCCAGAACCAGCGACGCGCCGACGACGAGCAACCGGCGGCCCCTCAAGACGTGCAGGACCTCGGCCACGGTGGTTGCGTCCCTGCGGCCCTCCTGCCAACCCAGCCGATCAGTAGATGTCACTATTCACCACCTGCTCGCGGTAAGCATCGGGGTCGGAGTTCAAGAGCTGCAGCAGCGACGGCGCCTGCTCGGAGGTGCTGTTCGAGAGGATCTCGCGCGCCTTCGACTCCCGGCCAGCGACCACCATCGCGTCGGCCACGGCGAGATCCATGCCGCGCAAGAGCTCCTCCTGCTGCCTCGCGGCCGGGCCTTCGAGTTCCTCCGAGCCGGACCGCGCCTGACGCCTGGCGGTCTTTATGTCCCTCAACCCCTCTTTGGCCTCGCCGGTGCGGACCTCGATCCTCCCCAGGTTGTAGAGCGCCTCGTAGGAGATCCTGTCCTCCCTCTCCAGCTTCAGGTACTCTTCTTTGGCCTCCTGCATCCTGTCCTGGCCCAGCAGGATCTGCGCCATGTAGATGCTGGCCGAGGTCGCCTTGGGGTTGAGCTCCAGCACGTCGCGGTAGCTCTCCACGGCGGCGTCCGGGTCGTCTAGGGCGAGCTGCACGTTCCCGAGAAGCAGGTACGGAAAGTAGTTGTTCGGGTCGCGCTCCGTGGCCTCCCGCAGGGCCGCCGCGGCCTCCTCGTACCTTCTCTGCTGCTGCAAGGTCAGAGCCCGGGCCTCCAGGGCGTCGGTGTCGAACGGATCGAGCCGGAGCGCCATCCGCGAGGCCTCCTCAGCGCCCCGCGCGTCCCCTGCCGCCAGCAGCCGCTGCTGCTCTTCCATGTAGTAGTCCGACGCGCAGAGCGCCAGCGCCAGCAGCGCCAAGACTCCCACCAAAAACCCGACAGAGATTCTAAAGACCGTACCGCTCATGCAGGATCACCGCGCATGAGCATATCCACAACCCCCCCTGAATACAAGGAAAGCAGAACGGCCCGGAGGACCGGGCACAAAAAAGACGGACCCCCGAAGGGGCCCGTCCTGTAATGCTGCGTTCGGTTAGTTAGTTACCGAACGATCCTGCGGGCCAGAAGGCCACCGGCGACCAGCAGGGCGCCAGCACCGAGCGCGAGCAGCGAAGCGCCACCCGTCTCGGGGAGCTCAGTGGCGGCGGCGGAAGCCGAAGCCGAAGCGGAGGCCGAAGCCGAAGCCGACGAAGAGGCGGAAGCCGAAGCCGAGCCCTCGTCCCCAGCAGCGGCGGTAGCCGAGCCCTCGACGTCTACAACGACGTCCTCGCCAGCCTGGACCACGCCGTTTACCTCACCGAGGCAGGCGTTGACCTGGTTCTGGGTGATGCCCTGCTCGCTGGCCACGGCCGCGACGTTCTCTTCACCGATGGCGTTCGCGTCGCCGTACTGAGCCTGGACAGCAGCCTGAACCTGGGAGCAGTCCACGTACTGGACGTCGCCGCCCGTAGCGACGCTCTCGTCAACAGCGGTGGCATCCTGGGCGAACGCCGGAACCGCGGCGGCGAGCACCATGGCCAGCATGGCCGCCAAAAGCATTACTTTCCTCAACTTCATTACCTCCTGTTCGACATTTACCTACGCCGAGCATTTTGATACCCGAGAACCCTAATGTCAACACCATTTACTGTATTTTTTCCTTTTTTCTTAAAAAAGCTTAACAATCACTGGTGGACGGGCCCGATCGTGGCGGTTGGCGTGGGGTGTGTGTCGCGGGTGGTTTATCCGGCGCTGTTTCGTATCGGTTGCGGCGTGGACCCCGGTCAATTGCGGCTCCCGAAATCCGCCGTCCACATCGTCTTGCGCTCGCCGTTGTGGGAGCCTGTGGCGAGGCCTATACCGACCTCCCTGAACTTTCGGTCGAGGATGTTGGACCTGTGCGACGAGCTCTCCACCCACGTGTCGAAGGTAGTGCCGGGGGAGGGAGATTTCGTGTCCGGGACGATGTTCTCACCGTACCTGCTCCAGTTGTAGCCGTGACGCTTCAGGCGTTTGCCGACGTTGCCGTGCCCGAAGTAGTCGCGCCGGATCATGTCCTGCGAGTGGTCGCGGGCCGCCCTCTGCAGCCCGGGATGTACGCAAAGCCGCCGGAGGCCCTGGCCCTTACGCTTCTGGTTGTGCAGCTCGAGCATGCGCTTCTCGTCCGCCTTCAGCGCTATCTTCCCCCCGGTGCACGTCCTGACGTTCACCGTCTCGGCGGCCCGGGCTTCACCCGAATCCAGCGCGGATGCCCCGATCGCCGCCGTCACCGCCAGCAAGGCCGCCAGCAGCAGCATACTTGCGCGTCTCATTTAAGGAGCCCCCTCCTCTTCCGACTCGAACTCCCGGATGTTACATGATAGACGGGTCTTACGGATTGTCGTTGGTATAGGCGCGGTAGGTCGCCAGCGACATCTCCTGCATGGCGGCGCGGGCCGTGCCCTCGCCGGTCTCGTCCACGATCACGACTATAAAGTAGGCATCTTCCGCGTTGCGGGAGCCGTTCGGGAAGACGAGGCCCGCGTCGCCGAAGGTGGCGCCGTAGGAGCCGATCTTGTGCGAGACCCTCGCGTCCCCGGGCAGCAGTTGGGGCAGGCGGTCCTCGAAGTCCGTGTTCGTCATGAGGCCCAGCATCTCGGCGGAGAGGTCCGGGCTCGTGTAGGCGGGATCTGAGATCTTCTCCAGCATGATCAGGACATCGTTCGGGGTGGTGGTGTTCGGGATCCAGTACTCCGTAGAGCGGGCGCCCGCGCTGTAGAGCTCAGAGCGGATAAAGTCCCGGCCCAGGTAGCGGTCGAGCATCTTCCAGGCCGTGTTGTCGCTCTCCTTGATGAGTAACCCCGCGCACTCGCGCAGCGTGATGGTGTACCCGATGGGCTTTGTGTAGAGGGAGCCGGTGCCGTAGGCCTGCACGTCGGAGGCCTGCATGGAGATCTCATCATCCAGGTTCACCGTTCCGGCCGCCGCGGACCTGTAGAGCGCCATCAAGACGGGCAGCTTGTTGATGCTGGCCGCCAGAAAGCGGCCGTCGGGGTCCATCGAGACGGTCTCGCCGGAGGACGGGTCGGAGACGATCACCCCGTACCTGCCGGGATAGGCCTGCGCTATCCCCTCGAGCTCGGCGCGCAAGGCCTTCGTCTCGCCCCCGGAGATCCCGGCCGCAGCGCCCCGCGCCGTCTCGCTGGGCGTCGCCCCGTCGGACGCCCCGTCGGACGCCCCGTCGGATGCCTCGTCCTCCCGCCCGGCCTCCGTCGCGGCCGGCGGGTCGAGGCGCGGCTCGACGACGGGGGCCTGGGCGTGGGAGACGGGGTCATCGTTCGTGGGGGCCAGGAAGATCAGCAGCCCGGCAACGAGGGCGACGAGCGGCAGCGCCAGGAGCAGCCGACGGTTGAGGACCTTACGGCGGGCCTTCGTCAGTTCCCTGCGGCGTTTCTTGCGCTCGCGACGGGTCAGCCCCATCTCCGGGGGCGTCCCTGGTTCAGGCGCCGACGCGTAGATATTCGTGTCCCCCTCGTGGCCGGCGCCCGGGCGCCGGGACTACTTATTGATCGACCGGATAAAGGTAACGATAAAGATCGCCGAGATCAACATCAGGCCGCCGGCCGCTATCAGGCCCAAAGAGACGAAGAAGATGGTACCGGTACTGGCCGAGTCCCACGTCTGCGTGGCCCACACGAAAGCGAAAAGCGAGGCGAAGAAGGTGAGCAGGATCAGGATCATACCCCCTGGCAGGTCCCTGATCTGGATGGCCGTCTTCTCGACCGCGTAGGCCATGCGCCCCCGGGTCGGATAGCCCGACTCCCGCACGCTCTCGACGGCGTCCCGGAACTCGCGTTCGTCCGCGATCCCGATGACCCTGGAGAGGTAGTACGCCTCGGCGGGAGGCTTACCCATCTTCAGCAACTCCAGGTAGTTGCGCCTGTAGAGTTCTACGGCGCCCGAGTGGGGCGAGGCGAGTTGTTTGAGGAAGGCGTGGGTGTCGAGGCGGGTGGCGAACCGGCGGGCCTCGTGCTGGGATGCGCGGGCCTCGCGGCTGCCGGCGCGCCGGCCGGAGATCTCCGAGACCTCGAGGAAGAACATCTCGCGGGAGAACTCGATGGCGCTCTGACGCTCGCGGCGGCGGGAGGAGATCTCCGTCCGGATGCCGCGCGAGCGGTACTCCTCGCGCCGGAGCAGGTAGACCTGCTCCTGGTAGAAGTCCCTCTCCTGCAAAGAGCCCGCCGAGTCCCGCAGCCCGTAGGCCTCTTCGAGCGTCTCCGGTATCCTGCGCTCTTCCATAAAGACGTGTTTACCCTATGCTCTCGATCTCATGCGCCGAAACCCCTTCCGGACACCAAATGATAACACGGGTGCACCCCGCCACGACACCTAAAGCCTCTCCTCTATCCCCCGCTTTTCCTCACCCTCAGACCGCCAGAGGCCGTAGAAGATACCGCCCCCGCGCACCCGCACCTCGAGGTGGCCCTTGGCGGCGAGGCCCTTGAGCATGTCGTCCGCCTCCTCCACGGTCAGCGACGTCTCCATCGCGGCCTGCGTCGGCGAGATCTCCTCGTGCTCCCGCAGCGCCCCGAGCAACTCGCGCTCCTTGTCGTTCGATCCCTGGAGTTCCTTCCCCCCCTCCCCTTCGGATAAGCCCGCGATGCCCCGGAGCAGCAACCCGAAGGCCGGGAAGAGCGCCCAACCGAAGAAGAAGATGAACCACCAGAAGTTGGTGAAAACGAACAAGACGGCGACGGAGGCGACCACGACGGGGATCAGGACCGCGAGCGAGGTCGTAAGCTGAGCCGTCGGGCTCATGCTATCCACATCGAGGCCGAAGCCGTTCCAGAACTCGTCCGCGTCGGAACTCCGCCGGATGGGCCCCTCCCGGCGTTTCTCTAGATCGCGATCCGGTCCCTGCTCCAAAACTAACCTCCGGCCCCAATATAACAGCAGCTCCGCACGGAACAATAGGATGGCGTCCGGCCCCCGAGATGCTAACCTGCCTTCGAGCCAAACGGAGGATTCTTGATGCAGACCGAGAGACGTATAGAAGAGTCGAAGGACGCCTTGCTGGAGGAGCTGAAAGAGTTCCTGCGGATGCCCTCGATCTCCGCCCGCGAGGACGACGTAAAGGGCTTCCGAACGTGCGCGGAATGGGTCGCGGACAAGCTACGGGACGCCGGCGCGGAGACCCGCGTCATGGAGACGGACGGGCACCCGGTCGTCTACGCGGAGATTGGCGAGGGAGGCAGGACGCTCCTCTCCTACGGCCACTACGACGTGCAGCCGCCCGAGCCCCTGGACCTCTGGGAGTCCGACCCGTTCGAGCCCACGGTCCGGGACGGCTCCCTCTACGCCCGGGGCGTCGCAGACGACAAGGGCGACGTCCTCGCCCGCATTCAGGCCCTGCGCCTGTATATAGAGGAGAACGGCCCGCTCCCCTTCAAACTCAAGTTCCTCATCGAGGGCGAGGAGGAGGTGGGCAGCCCGAACCTGGCGCCGTTCGTGCGCGCGAACGCGGACCTCCTCTCGGCCGACGCCTGCCTGTGGGAGGGCGCGATGAAGGACGAGGCCGGGCGCCCGAGCATCGAGTGCGGCACGAAGGGGATGGCCTACGTCGAGCTTCGCGCACACGGCGCCTCCCACGACCTGCACAGCATGTACGGCGGGATCGCCCCGAACCCGGTGTGGCGGCTCGTGCAGGCGCTCAGGACCATCAAGGACGAGAGCGGTGAGATCACGCTGGACGGCTTCGAGGAGCTTGTAGAGCCTCCATCCGACGAGGAGCTCGCGGTAATAGAGGAGATCCCCTTCGACGATGCCGCCCTGAGGAAGCTCTGGGGCGTGGAGGCCCTCGACCGGAGCCTCTCCGGCAAGGCCGCCCTGCGCGAGTATCTGCTCCGTCCGACGGCGAACATCGCCGGCATCCAGGGCGGCTACACGGGACCGGGCTCGAAGACCATCGTCCCCTCGGAGGCGTTCGTGAAGATGGACTTCAGGCTCGTGGTCGGCCAGAGCCCCGGCCCTGTCCTGAAGCTCCTGCGCGACCACCTCGACCGGCGCGGCTTCGGGGACGTCGAAGTGGTCGACCTGCACGGCGTCGAGGCGGCCAAGACGCCCGTCGACTCGCCCGTGGTGCGGACCGCGGTCGGCGCGTGGGAGGACCTCGGTCGCGACGACGCGGTCGTCTTCCCCACCATCGGCGGCAGCGGCCCGACCTCGCTCTTCGCCACAGAGCTAGGTATTCCCACGATCATGACCGGCAACGTCGCCAACGCCGCAAGCCGCATCCACTCCCCCAACGAGTCCGTCCACCTCGACGACTACTTCGAGGCCGTCGGCTACTTCGCCCGCTTCTTCGAACGCTTCGGCCGCGAAGGGTCTTCGGCTTGACAGAGGGAAAGGGACTCGATCTTCCCGAAACCGTGCGGCGGAGCCTTGCCTCCGCTGTGCTCGAGCGCGGGGCTCAGGCCAGGATGGTCTCGACGCAGGGGCGGGAGTCGATGAGGCCCCCGAAGGGACACGTCGTGGTGGCGGCCTCGCGGGGGGAGATCGACGGCATCAGGGGACCGGCGCGCATCGTGCGCCAGCTGGAGTTCTACAAGACCTTCTATGGCCCCGTCGTGCGCCTGGCGTTCACCGTGTACCCGATGGACGGCGAACCCTTCTCGGCGGCGACACTCCTGAACGTGAGTCAGGTCTCCGGCGACGCGGCCCTCTCCGGCCTCGGTCGGCAGAAGGACGTGTTCTTCCACTTCTACCACGAGGAAGACGGCGACCTCGCCTACGTGTTCTCCAAGGAGATCCCGAACGCCGAGAGACAACGCGGCGAGGCGAAGAAGATCCTCAAGATGGCCCGCGACGCCTACGCCGGAACACCCGGGGAACGCCGGAGCTTCCGGTCGGCGGTCGGCCTGGCGGAACGGCAGTTCGACTCGGTGGTCACTGAACCTGATGCGGAGGATGAGGGTTAGGCGGTTAGTCTTCCGAACCCGCTCCGCGTATACTTCTGGCCATGCTGGCGGGGAGCGCTTCCGAAGATTTCGTTACGAAGATCCGCCGGGCATTGGACGGTGCCGGGCACAGGGGCATCCATGTAACCGCGGGCGCCGGGACGGTGGACCTGGAGGGCCAGCAGTTCGCCCATCGTCCGGTAGAGGACGAGGATGATGGGATACCCCCGGGGCGTCCGTTCCATCTGGAAGAGCCGCCGGGACCGCGCGACATAGGTGAGCCCGACGGCACCTCGCGGCTCTGCTACTTCCTGGACGGGGTCCAGAGCTCGCGCGAGATCGGGCGCATAGAGATGTCGCCCGTCGTCGTCTCTACCGTGGCCGCGGCCATCGTCAACCGCTGCGACCGGCGGTTCTCGAGGATGCCGCTCGAGGACCCGCCGACGGTGGTGCAGGCCGTGATCCTGCCGCGCAGCGCCGGAGATGCCAAGGTCGGGGCGTTCTGGGATTTGCTGGTCGAAGCCGGCTTCACCGAGTTCGGCCCCGACGACGTCCCCTCTTCCCCGCATCTCATCCTCGACTCGGCGGCGTACGTGCCAGACGCAGATCCCTCCGACTACGTCGGGATGCGGGAGATGGCCCGCTCGCGGGTTCGGACGCTCAGGGAGCGGCTGGAAGGCGAGATGCTGCGCCGGTGGGAGCTCGACGATAGGACGCTAGAGGACCCGGACGCCTGGATCGCGGTGGACGGCCAGCTCAGGGATATAAGGGAATCCAACCGGCGCGCCGTCGGCCTCATAAAGAGCGTCGCCCGCCCCGAGTTCGTGGGCAAAGACGTCGCGATGCTGCTCGATTTGGAGCCCGGAATGCGCACGACGAGCTTCGTCCCCGACTGGCAGCTCCGGCGCGAGCAGAGCGAGCGCCGCACCTCCTGGTACCTCAGGATGTGGCCGCCGCAGCGGGGGGCTGACGCATTAGGTTCCCTCATGAGGATCGAGGCGCCGCGCGACACGGAGCCCGGAACCGTGGACGAGATCAGCCGCTGGGTCCTCGCCGAGCGGGCGCCGCTGGCCAAGCCGGACCCGAGGTGGCCCGCCATGATCTACCCGATCCGTTACGTCGAAAAGATACTCAAACCACTCGTGCAGGGCTCCGAACGGGCCTACTCGAGGCTGGAACGCCAACTCGCATCCGACGGAGGGAGCTAGATGCTTCACGACCACTTCCTTGACCTTGACCTCGGCCCCATAGGCCGCGTCGTAACCAGCGAGGACAGCCCCGCAACAGCCCACGAGTTCTTCTTCTGGACCGCCGAGACGCCCGCTGCCCAGAACCTCGACATCGGCCACATCGTCGCCGCCGAGGCCGAAGACGCAACCGCCGTCGCCGTCCTCGACGACCCGCGCCGCTACTCCGACCTCCAGTCCTTCCTCGACGACTTTTATGCTTATGACGGAGATCCCGCGCTGGAGGCCCTCTCGGAGCGCGTAGAGATACTGGTCTTCAAGGCCCGCGTCCTCGCGACCAAGCACCGCCACGAGAGAAAGAAGTCCAAGCGCCCGGTCCGCACGGGTCCCGTCTTCTTCGCCACGAGCGCTGCAATCGAGTACGCTTTAGGCACCGAGGACTTCGCGGGGCACAAGATCCCGATGCTCCTTCACGAGAACGGCAACGAGAAGAACGGAAGCCCCCAGCGCACCCCCCTCTTCGTCGACGGCGACTACCTCCTCGGCCCCGAGGCCGGACACCTCAACATCACCGGCATGAGCGGCCTCTCGACAAAGACCAGCCACGCCCTCTTCACCATCGCGAGCACCTTCCAGACCGTCAAGGACAAAAAAGTCGCCGCCCTCATGTTTAACGTCAAGGGCGCCGACCTCCTCTTCCTGGACAAGCCCGTCGAGGTAGACCCCGAGGAGGACCCTGACCTCGTGGAGCGTTACAGGAAGGCGAAGCAGAAGCCCCTCCCCAAGGAAGACCGCGAGATGTACGAGTCTTTGGGCCTCGACATAAAGCCGTTCGAGAACCTCCGCATCTTCGCCCCGCTCGCCTTCGGCAAGGACGGCGGCGACGGCATGGTCCATGCCGCGGATCTCCGCACCAAGGACCTGAACACTTTACGCAACGCCCGCGGCGAAGACTCCTGCGTCCACCCGATAGTGTGGGACCTCGCAGACGTCCTCCCCCACGCAGGCCGCATCTTCGACCCGACGGACTACGACGACAAGTTCAAGGGGTTCGTCGAGTACCTTAGGAGCGTCCCGGTCCGCACCATGCGCGGCTTCCACTCTCAGCTGGACGAGGCGTTCGAGTATTTCGAGGAGAGCGAGAGCTCCTACTGGAACGGCCACCACCAGGCGACCATAGCCAAGGTCCGCAACCGCTTCGGCGTGCTCCCGAGCAAGTGCGCCGGCCTCC
>CADCUW010000497.1 GCA_902805985.1 uncultured Rubrobacteraceae bacterium | reverse complement strand
CGCGTAGAGCAGCGAGCTCGGGGGGCGCATCTCGTCGGACTTTACGAGGCTCTTCTGCCGCCAGTCGGCGCCGAAGAAGCGGCCCTCTCCCCGGCAGAGGATCTCCTGGTGCGCATCCAGCATGCGCATGAGCCACGTCGTTCCTGACTTCTGCTGGCCAACGACGAAGAAGACCGGCGTCTCCGCCGCCACGGCCCCGTCCCCCCGCAAACGGACGATCTCCCTCTTCAACGCCGAGATCTCCGCGTTTTTCGCGTTGATCCCACGCCTCTCCCCACGCCCCGCCCTGGATTTCACGGCGTTCGTCGCGACGAGCGCGAGCGCCTTCGCCCTGCGCAGCATCCCGCGCCCGTAGAGGCTCAACCTCCCGGACCTCAGCCCTGCGCGGCGGCGGTCGCGGCCTCCCGCTCCAGGTAGTCGGCGAGTGCCTCTTGCCAGTGGCGGAGCGTGGGGCTTCCGAGGGTGGATAGGACCCCGTTCGCCGGGCGGGCCGCGGGGAGGGGGTAATCGGAGTTGGGGATGGGAACGAGCTCCGTCCCGACGTTGCCGAGGCGGAAGATCTCCCGGGTAAACTCGTACCAGGAGCAGGACCCGGCGTTGGTGAGATGGTAGAGCCCGTAGCCCTCCGTCTCCAGTATCTGGATGATCCCGCCCGCGAGGTCCCGCGCATAGGTCGGCGAGACGAACTCGTCGTCCTTTACCTTGAGGACGTCGCGCTCGGCGGCGACCCGGAGCATGGTCCGCACGAAGTTGTGGCCCCTGCCGTAGACGCCGGCGGTCCTGACGACCGTCCAGCGGTTGGTGAGCCGCATGACGTACTCCTCGCCGGCGAGCTTGGTGCGGCCGTAGGCGCTAATCGGGCGCGCGGCGTCGAAAGGCTCGTAGGGCCTCTCCTGCGCCCCGTCGAAGACGTAATTGGTGCTGACGTGGAGGAGGGACGCGCCCCGCCGCTCGCAGGCCCGGGCCAGGTTGCGCGGGCCCAGGGCGTTGACGGCGTAGGCCGCCTCAGTCTCGGTCTCGCAGAGGTCGACGTTGGTGAACGCCGCCGCGTTGACCACGACCTCGGGCGCGTGCTCTTCGATCGCTCTGTCCGCCGCGCCGGCGTCGGTTATGTCCAGCTCCCGGCGGGAGAGGGCGGCCACCTCGTGGCCCCGCTCCGGCAAAAGCTCCGCGAGCTCCAGCCCGAGCTGGCCGTTGCTCCCGGTGACGAGCACCCTCACGCGCGAACCCGACGATCTCTCCGGTTCCAACTCACGCCTTACAGGCCTCCAGAACGCGATTTCAGGGGACCCGAACACTCTAGCAGAGCCCCGGCACGGCGTCGGACGCCCCGCGCGCGAAATCGCCGGGAGTAGAAGCCCCCGGCCAGTCAAAACCCGGTCCCAGACTACTGGCCCCGCGCCCTCAAATCCAAGAGCTGAAGCCCGATGCCTGAAACCTCCCCTTACTTCGTTCCCGCAGCAACCTTCGAGGCCTCGCAATCGACGGAGAGATCGTCCTCCGGGTTGGCGCACACCACGTCGCGGCCGGAGCCGCAGCTCACCTGATCTACCTTGCCGTGGCCCTGCACGTCGATAAAGTCGTCGCCGCGTCCGGCCGAGATCACGTCCCTACCGTCGCCGCCGTAGATGTCACCATCGCCGCGGTTACCGAAGATGTCGCCGCCGCCGAGCCCCTGATCGTGTCTGGGCCGTCGTCGCCCCTGAAGCTCTCGGCCAGCGCGATCCCAGCCGTCATCACGAGCAGCGCCGCCACCAACGCGGCCACCATGGTCGCCTTCCGTATGTTCCTCCTCCTCGCCGCGGACCGCCGGGCCCACAAATTTTTCTCCGGATTGGACCCGTCCTCGCGGCCCCGAACGACCGCCGCCGTGTTCCGGCAACACCTTTTCCCCTTCGCGCGCACGTTCGGACCGGGCCATCAGATCCTCGGAAAGACGAAAGCTTCAGTCTTGCGTGTCTTGAACCCTGGGCGGCCGGAACCCGGTTTTAAGTAGTCGCCTGGTATTATTTATTCCCGGCGACGCCGGCGTAGACGTTCTCCAACTCCCCGGCGTACTCGCCCACGGTCTTGACGGGCGGGACGCCGTTTCGGAGCCTCCGGAGCAGACCCGGCTCTTCGGCCAGCCGGCGCAACCGCTGCGCGAGCGTCCCCGCGTCGTCCAGGGGGAAGAGGAGGCCGTTCTCGCCGTGCCGGACGAACTCGGACATCCCGCCGAGGTCGGTGGCGACGACGGGCAGGCCGGCGGCGAAGGCCTCGAAGATCACACCCGGCGCGTTCTCGTACCAGCGCGAAGGCACCACGAGCACGTCCATCCCAGCCAGAACTTGACCCAGATCTTCCTTGGCAAAAGCGCCTGGGAACTCTATCCTCGCATCCCCGGCGGCCAGGCGGCGCAGCCCCTCGGCGTAGTCCTCGTAGCCCTCCCCGCCGCCGTAGACCCGCAGCGTCGCGTCGAGGCCGGGGGCCAGCATCCGGAAGGCCCTGACGGGCAGATCAGGCCCCTTGTGCGGCGCCAGCGTCCCGACGAATCCGACGCGTAAAGTGTCGGACGGACAGCGGGTATCCCCCGCCGTCCGCAGGCGGGCGGCGTCTATGCCGTAGGGCGAGACGAGGGTGTTGCCCCCGCCGATGCCGTTTTTGCCCAGCAGGTCTTGCGTGAGCCGGGTGTACGCGAAGACGCGGTCGGCGCCCTCCATCCTCTCGCGGATGCGCGCCGGGCGCTCCCGCACGTCCGCCACCTGGCGCAGGGCGCCCGAGAATCGTGCCAGAGGGGTCCTGGAGAGCAGGCCGGCCGCCCGCACCGCTGCGTCCGGCAGGTCGGCGCGGCGATTGATCCGGGGCTCGGGGTTGCGGGACGCTATGCACCGCACGCAATGGTGCGTCTCGGGTCCCCGGCACAACGCGCCGTCGTGGCGGCGCAAATCCACCACCGGGCAGACGGTCCAGAAGTCCGCCGCCGTGAAGACGACCGGCAGCCCGAGGTCCTTGAAGGCCGGCACCACGCTGGCAGAGAGCCCCTGAAGGTGCATGGCGTGGACCACGTCGGGCCGGATCTCCCGGGCGTACTCGCGGGCTTTCTCCGCCATCCTTTCGTTCTCGTAGTTGAGCCGGTAGGGGCGGGACGGCCCCTCCTCGGGCCGCCCCACCCTGCGGACCGGGACGCCCTCGTGCTCGTAGTCCTCGGTCTCGTAGGGGCGGATGCCGCCGGGCAGGCTCCGCTTCGCGGCGAGGACGAAGGGCTCGTGGCCCCTGGCTTTCAGTTCCTTCGCCAGCCCGAGCGTCACCAGCTCCACGCCGGCGCGGCTCTCCGGGAAGAACTGGTGCAGGGCGAAGAGAACCCTCACGAGAAGAGCCTCAAGCCGAAAAGCCGTTCCCCGGTTCCCGGGGAGAGACCACGCGCAACTCCGGGAAATAGGTGCCGTAGATCCTCGTATCCGACGTGAGGAGACCGCGGGCGAGGTGCAACGCGTGCGCCCCGATCAGGAAGTCCGCGAGGAT
>CADCUW010000496.1 GCA_902805985.1 uncultured Rubrobacteraceae bacterium | reverse complement strand
CCAACGCCGTGGGCGCTTTGGAGCGCGGCGCGAGGAAGCGTCCGCAGCCCTACACCGTCAGGTCCCTCTCCGACGCCCTGGGCCTTTCGGGAGACGAGCGCGCGGCGCTGCTTGCGTCGGTCCCCGGGCGGGGCGAAGCCGCTTCGTCCGCCACCGAGGGCTCCCCGGCGTCCCCCGCCCCGGTGGTGTCCGCGCTGCCCCACCCGTCCACCCCGTTGGTGGGCCGCGAGCGGGAGGTAGAGGAGGTGAGGGGCCTGCTCGCGCGCCGGGACGTACGGCTGCTCACGCTCACCGGCATAGGGGGCGTCGGGAAGACCCGCCTGGCCACGGAGGTAGCAAGGGAGGTCGCGGAAAACTTCCCGGACGGGGCGGCGTTCGTGGGGCTCGCTTCGCTTGGCGACCCCTCGCTAGTTGTCCCCACGGTTTCGCGTTCGTTGGGGTTGCCCGAGGCGCAAGGCCGGACCCCGACGGAGGCCCTGGTCGACCACCTCAGGGACAGCGGCCTCCTGCTAGTGCTCGACAACCTCGAGCACCTGCTCGAGGCGGCGCCGGAGGTGTCCGCCCTGGTCGAGGGCTGCCCGGGGCTGGTCGTGCTGGCCACCAGCCGCGCGCCACTGCGGGTGCGGGGCGAACAGGAATACCCGATGCCACCCCTCGCGTTGCCCGCCTCCACCCGCTCGCCGTCCGAGGAGGGGGTCCTCGAGTCGCCCTCGGGGAAGCTCTTCGCCGAGCGGGCCCGGGCGGCCTCCTCCGGCTTCGCGATCACCCGCGAGAATGCGGCGGCGGTGGCCGCCATCTGCTGGCGGCTCGCCGGCCTTCCGTTAGCGCTGGAGCTGGCGGCGGCGAAGACGCGGTTCCTCGACCCAGCGTCGCTCCTCTCGCGGCTGGACCGGGCGCTCTCGACCGCCTGGGGGCGCGACCTGCCGGAGAGGCAGCGCACGATGCGGGCGACGCTCGACTGGAGCCACGAACTCCTCTCCGAACCGGAGCGGGCGCTGTTCCGGTGCGTATCGATTTTCTCCGGTGGCTTTACGCTGGAGGCGGCGGAGGCGGTGGGGGCGACAGAGGCCGAAGGCGACCCCGAGGAGGTGCTCGACCTGCTGGGAACGCTGGTGGAGCAGTCGCTGGTGACGGTAGGTTCGGACACAAGCGGCGAGGCCCGCTACGGGATGCTGGAGCCGGTCAGGCAGTACGCCCGCGAGAAGCTGGAGCAGAGCGAGGAGGCCGGGGGGACCGGGAGGCGACACGCCGCCTTCTACCTCGCCCTCGCCGAGAGGGCCGCCCCCGAGTTGTTGGGGCTCGGTCAGGTGGAGTGGCTCGACCGGCTGGAACGCGAAAGCGGCAACCTCGGGGCCGCCATTGCCCGGTCGCTGGAGGCCGGCGAGCCAGGGACCGCCGCCCGCTTCGGGCGGGCGCTGTTGACGTTCTGGTGGATCCGCGGGCACCACCGGGAAGGACGCCGCTGGATGGAGGCGGCGCTCGAAGGTTCGCTGTCGCCGGCCCTGCGGATCGCAGCCCTCCAGGTCGCCGGGCCGATGGCGTACGTGCAGGGCGACTACCCCGCCGCCGAAGCACGCCATCGCGAAGCCCTCCTCCTCTCCCGAGGAGAGGAGAACCTGGTCGGCGAGGGGTACGCGCGACTCGGCCTGGGGCTGGTGCATATGAGCCGCTCGGATCACGAGGCGGCGGCCTCGGAGATAGAAAGGGCTCTCGCGCTCTTCGAGCGTTGCGCCGAGGATTACCTGGCGTCGGCCTCGCGCGTATGGCTCGGGATGGCGCTGCTCGCGCGAGGGCACAGCGAGCGGGCGGAGCGGATACTCAAAGAGGAACTGGCGTGGGCCCGCCGCGTGCAGAATCCTTCGCTGACCTACATTGTGCTCTACAGCCTTGCCAAGTCGGCCTTGGCTCGCGGCGATCTTGGGGCGGCGACGAGCATGCTCGGGGAGGGGATCGAGTTGTCCGGACGGACAAAGGACCGGGCAAACCTGGCGCACTTCCTGCAGATGCTTTCGGCGGTGGAGGCCTTCCGGGGGGAGGCAGAGCGCTCGGCGGTCTTGATCGGAGCGGCGGAGGGCTCGGTGCAAGAGGTGGGGGCAGCCGTCTACAACTTCTATCGGCCGGACCCCTCCCTCCGGGAACGCGCCGTAGCAGAGGCGCGCGCCGCACTGGGGGGCGCGGACTTCGAGGAGGCGTGGGCGCGGGGATGCGAGATGAGCTTCGAGGGGGCGGTCGGGTACGCGCTCGGGGGAGACCGGACGCGGGAGTAGCCCCCCTTCCGGCGCTCCCCGTACGGGAAACGAGTCGCGAGCACGCAGGGTGCCCCGCCGAAAGGCGGACGATGGACGCCCTCCAGCGCCACTCCGGTGCCCCGATGGCGCATCCGGTAAGTAAGGCGCGGTTTTCGGCGTAACGCCTCCGGGACGGCCCGTCCTTATCTCTGTCAAGAACCCTTTTGGATTTGCGGTAGCGAATTTAGCGGATGCGCCACCGACGGACGATTCTGTCCAGATGCTACTCGCACTCCACGTAAGCACCCATCCGGTCGCCGAACTCTGGAGAACCCCCTACGCCCAAAGTTCGGGGAACGCCCCTTCCGAGACTGTCTGGAAAGTCCCAGAGGTACGAACGTGCGGCCTCCAGGGAGGCCCAAATGGGAGCTTTTTCGGCCTCCCTGACCTGCGTATACTGGTCAAATTCGCTGCCGAAACGGCACCCCCAATACTTTCCAGACAGTCTCTCCACGCACTCCGGTGAATAAGGCGGCGGGCAGGGAGGCGAGTGGTCCCGGTCTATCTCTCAAACCGGACGCTCCACTCGGCCAGCGCCGCGAGGAAGCGGGCCAGCCTCTCGCGGGTCCCTTCGTCGGTGAGGTCGCCCGTTTCGGGGTCGAACTTCTCGCGCGAGAAGGGGATGAGCATCTGCGGCTCGGGCATGACGTAGGCCGGCGGGTGCAAGAGCACCTGCCTCAGCACCATCTGCCCCCGGGCGGTCCCGGCCCCTCCCGGGCTCGCCCCCACGATCCCCACCGGCTTGTGGCGCAAGGGCGTGGGGTCGTGGCGCGAGCGCAGGCACCAGTCCAGGGCCGAAGTCAGAATGCCGGGGATGGCGTAGTCGTACTCGGGGGAGGCTATGAGCACCGCGTCGTAGGCGCGTATCTTCTCCCTGAGCTCCTCCACCGCGGGCGGGTTGCCCTCGTCCTCGACGTCCTGGTCGAAGTAGGGTATTCGGGAAAGATCGAAACCCTCGCAGCTCATCCGGCCGGGGGCCACCTCGTGGGCGGCCCTGACGATGCCCCGGTGGACGGAGGCGCGCCTGAGGCTGGCGGCCAGGCCGAGTATGCGGAAGCCCGGACGGCCCACCTTTCGCCTCCTGCCGGGGTCGGCCGGTCGGTACGACCTAGCCCCGGACGAACTCCAGCAGGTCGGCGTTGATCGTTTCGGCCTCGGTGGTCGGCATGCCGTGCGGGAACCCCTCGTACGTCTTCAGCGTCCCGTTCTGCAGGAGCTCCGCGGACCGCGGCCCGGAGTTTTCGTAGGGGACGACCTGGTCGTCGTCGCCGTGCATCACCAGCACCGGCACCGTGATCTTCTCGAGGTCCTCGGTGAAGTCGGTCTGGGAGAAGGCGACGACGCCATCGTGGTGCGCCTTCGCCCCGCCCATCATCCCCTGGCGCCACCAGTTCTCGATGATCGCTTCCGAGGGTTCGGCGCCGGCCCGGTTGAAGCCGTAGAAGGGCCCCGAAGGAAAGTCGCGGTAGAGTTCGGCCCGGTGAGCGGCGACCTGGTCCTGGAGGTCGTCGAACACGCTCTTGGGCAGGCCGCCGGGGTTGGCGTCGGTCCGCACCATGAGGGGCGGCACCGCGCTGATCAGCACCGCCTTGGCCACGCGGCCTTCGCCGTGGCGGGCGACGTAGCGGACGACCTCGCCGCCGCCGGTGGAGTGCCCGACGTGGACGGCGTCCCGCAGGTCGAGGTGGGCGGTCAGCGCCGCCAGGTCGTCGGCGTAGTGGTCCATGTCGTGGCCGCCGTCGGTCTGCTCGGAGCGTCCGTGCCCGCGCCGGTCGTGGGCGACGACGCGGTAGCCGTGGCGCACGAAGAACATCATCTGGGCGTCCCAGTCATCGGACGAGAGCGGCCAGCCGTGGCTGAAGACTATGGGTTGCCCTTCTCCCCAGTCCTTGTAGAAGATCTGCGTGCCGTCCTCGGTGGTGATCGTGCTCATCGTGACGCCTCCTCGCTCGGTCCCCGTGGGCCGTCTGAAAGGACAGCATACACCCGCCTACGAAGGCGGCGCATCCCCGGATGGACCGGTTCACGTAAACGTTCTGTTACATGTTTCGAGAAGCTTACGAGTCTACGAAACGGGCGAAGTTCCGAGAACAAGCCTTCCACGCACTCGGGTGAATAACCTCGACATAGCCCACGAGTCCCTTTCGGCGTATCATGTTCTAATCCTTACTATCGACCGCAGGAGGAGTTGGTTCGCATGACAGGCTTGCCAGGACGTCAAGACGCCGGCGAGGAGCGGTTCTTGGGCGGTAGGAGCCTGAGCCCGAAGGCGCAGATGGGGATGGGGGTGGGGATGGGCGCCCTCGCCTTGGTGTTCGTGGTCTTCGAGGGCGTGATCTTAAACGCTACGGGGGGCAAGAGTGGGGATGGTGGATCTTGTTCGTCGGTCTCCTCGTCGCTTGCATCGTGGCGGCTTCCGTCTCGCTGGCCTTGTTGCAGCAAGGCATGGCGGGGCTGTCAGGACCATCATACGGCGCACGAAGGCACCTCCTGCCCGAGTGGCCGATGCCCACCTCCGATGCGGTAGGAAGCAGCGAGAAGCGTGCCGAACGCCAGCTCTTGGAGGCCATAGACCACCATGGGGAGATCACCCCGGCCCGGGCGGCGCTGGAGACCTCGCTTACGGTGGAGGAGGCCGACCGGATGCTCTCCGAGCTGGCCAAGGGCGGGCACCTGGGGGTGCGCGTCGAAGGGGGCAAGCTGCTCTACGGCCTGTAAGCGGGCGAGGACATACCATCCTCATCTGCCGAACTTCGTAGAGCCCCCTCAAGGCGAAGTTCGCGGAACGATCCTTTTACGTACTCCGGTGAATAGGGCAAGAAGGAGGGGGCAAGATTTTACGTCCTGTCCCTTCCTCCCTCGCTCTAGTGGCGCTACGCCTCTAAACGCTATTCAAAAGGTGAAGGTGCCAGCCCTTCAAAGACCTCCACGAACCCCAACTCTACGAACAGCTCGTCAATTTCTTGTTCAGAGACTCCTCTTCTGACCCTCTCGCAGTCGGGCGAGACCAGGTCTTTGGTGTCCGCGACCACCAGGTCGAAGCCATCACCGCACGACACTACGTCCCTCGCCGCGGGGCGGTTGTTGGCGATAAGAGCGTCGCTGCCGTCTCCACCGATGAGGGTGTTCTTGGAGGTTTCGCGCAAGGGCCCGTTGACGACCCAGTCGGGACCTTCTCCACCCACTAAGCGGTCGGAGCCACGTTGGCCATCGACAAGGTCCCTGCCTTCGTCACCTACTACGCTGTCGGAGCCGGTTCCGCCGCCTAAGTCGTCGTTGCCCGAGCCGCCTAACACGTTATCTGAGCCTTCACCGCCGAACACCGCGTCGTTGCCGGGACCGCCCACCAGGTTCTTGTCGCCTACTAGGGCTCGCACCTCATTGCCGCCGAGGACATAATCCTTGCCCTCACCACCGAGCAAGTTGTCTCTCCCAGCCAACCCAAAGAGCACGTCGTTGCCGCCCTTGCCCAAGAGGTTGTCGTCCCTATTGGTCCCTCGCAAGGTGTCGGGGCCGTTTGTGCCTATCTTGGTGACCGCCAGGGCCACCCCGCTTGCCACCACCAGCGTCAAAGCCATGGTGGCCACAAGTAGTATGGTGCGTCTCATACAGAGAGCCGCCTTCCTTTGGTAAGGGGGCAGGGTGAGGTGTGTAAGCTGAACTCACAGCGTCCCTTTATCAGTAACATTCGTACCATACCCACGTATCGGGGCAGGCGTATCACCTAAATGAGTTAGATACGAACGTTTCTTGGCGAACTTCCGACTTGTTTAACTCTGGTCGGGAGCTGGGTGGTCTGCAGCCGCTAAGCTTCTAGGGTACCGGTCATACAGGGATCGCTCGCGAACTTCCTGTCGCCCACCAGTTGGGTTGGCTTGTTCTCGGCTTGCGTCCCGCCGGTGCCCGCGGTAGGCGGAGTGACTCAAAAGAGGTATGGGAGCAAAAGCCCGAAGTCGGAATGTCCTTCGCAAGCGCCGCAGGAGGAGAGATCCGACCGAAACGGAGGTATGCGCGCCCATGAAGGTACTGATCGGAGTCGATCCCCACAAGGCGTCGGTCGCCGTCGCCGCTGTAGACGAGGCCGCCGGCGAGCTGCTCGAGCGTGCTTCCTTCCCGCAGGACCGCGCCGGCTTAAGGGCCCTCGAGCGCTGGGCGAAGAGGTTCCCCGAGCGTCGTTGGGCGATGGAGAACGCCCGTGGTCTCGGTAGGCACCTGGCGGGGAGATTGGTAGCGGCCGGGGAGTGTGTGGTGGACGTGCCACCCAAGCTCTCGGCGAAGGTGAGGGTGCTCTCTACCGGCAACGCCCGCAAGAACGATGGGCTAGATGCCCTGGCTACCGCGCTGGCCGCCTCGCGCAACGAAAGGCTGGCGGCGGTCGATCCAGAGGCCGACTCGGAGGTGCTGCGCCTGCTCTCCGAGAGGAGAGAGGACCTGGTAGCGGAGCGCACCAGGGCGCTAAACCGCCTGCACGGGCTCCTTAGGGACCTCCTCCCCGGCGGGGTGGCCGGGAAGCTCTCTGCCGATCGGGCGGCGCGCATCCTGCGCTCCATACGGGCCCGGGGCAACGCCTCGGCATGCCTGCGCCGGCGCCTGGCCTCCGAGATCTTGCGCGACGTAAGGACGCTGGACCGGAAGATCGTCGACCTCGACGGGCGCATCGGGGCCGAGGTGGAGGCCTCCGGCACCACCCTCACCGAGATCTTCGGAGTGGGTCCCATCCTGGCCGCGACGATCCTGGGCACGGTCGGTGACGTTACGCGCTTCCCTACCAAGGCGCGTTTCGCCTCCTACTCGGGCACGGCGCCGGTGGAGGCCTCAAGCGGGAAGGTGGTGCGCCACAGGCTCTCGCTGGGCGGCAACCGCAAGCTCAACTACGCCCTGCACATGGTCGCCACCTCCCAGTCCAGGTCGGGCGCTCCCGGTGGGACCTACTACCGCAAGAAGATAGATGAGGGCAAGTCCAGCAAGGAGGCGCTACGGTGCCTCAAGAGGCGCGTCTGCGATGCCGTCTTCAGGAGCCTCGTGGCGGACTCGAAGGCGCCTTCTAGCAGCGCCGCTTGACAAAGAGGAGCCGAGAACCCCCTGTGGGCGAAGTTCGACAGGACCGGACTTACGCGAAGTTGCTTGGCACCCGGTAGGACCGGTGACCCTTGCGGCCCTTAGCGTACGATTTTCCCGGAATGGTGCTGTGACCCCGAGAGGGCGTACTTCATCACCTGGGAGAGGTCCGAGTGCCCCATGAGCTCGGCGAGCTCCCTGACCTGCCCGGGGTTGTCCTGCAAATACCACGTCCCGAACGTCCTCCTCAGGTCGTGGGGCTTCAGGTCCGCCTTCTTTATCGAGCTAGAGCGCACCCACTTGTAGAGTCGGCGCCTGAGGGTGTTCTCGGTGACCCTCGCCCCCTTCTCGTTGAGGAAGAGGTGGGGGCGAGGAACCTCGCCCGCCAGGACAAACCCTTCCCGCAGCTTCAGGTAGCGTCTCAAGCTCTTCCTGAGCTTCGGGCTCATGGGCACGACGCGCTCCTTGTTGCCCTTGCCCCTCGCCACCCTCACTTCCTCCTCGCCCCTCGCGAAGGAGAGGTCTTCGACGGTGAGCGCCGTGGTCTCCTCTATCCGCAACCCCGCGTAGATCATCACGCAGAAGGCGGCGTGGTCGCGGGCGGCTAAGGCCCGCGCCAACGCGAGCTTCCCCGCCGCCTTGGGGTCGCCGGCCCCCGGGTCGGCCCCATCGGCGGCCGATGTATCCGATGTAGCTTGCCGGGCGATGGGGGAGAGGAGCACCTCGGCCTCGCGCTTGGTGAGGTAGGAGCGCTTCGGGGCACGCCGGCGGAAGCGCACCTCGTCGAGGTCCTCGAAGGGGTTTCGGACCTTGAGCCTCCTTCGCAGCGTCTCGAAGAAGCTCTTGAGGACCGCGAGGTGGTTCTTGCGCGAGGAGTCGGCCATGCCGCGCCCGTCCCGGAGGTGGACGACGTAGGCCTCGACCTCGTCGGCGCCTATACCCGTGTAGGGAGCGTCGACGGCGCCATCGCCGCCGAGACGTCTCGCGGCCCAGCGCTGGAAGAGCTCGAGCTTCTTGCGGTAGTCGTCTACCGTCCTCTCACTCCTGCCGCCGGCGCGCTTGGCCGAGAGGAAGAAGTGGATCGCGTCGCCGAGGTAGAGTTCCTCCGAGCCTTCGGACGGTGAGGCGGCGGGCTCGATCTGCGTCTCGGGCTTGCTCACACAGCCCGTCCTCCTTCGGGTACGTCTTCAGCAGCTTATTATCATAATCTTACACAACTAGTGCGGAGTTTGGCCCATTCCTAAGGGGGTCCCCGCCGTATGGGCCCGGCGGGCGGGGTTTCGTGTGTTAGATTATCAGGCCGTCCGGACGGGCGCCCCGGAGGATCTCGTTCCTTTGCTACCCGCCTCCCCCGGGCGCGGGGGCCGATCGGTCCCCCGATCGGCGCAAGCGGCGGTGGAGCCTGCGGGCGACCTCCAGGACGGGGTAGGGCACCCGGAGCCCGAGCGGGCGGAGGATGGGCCTGTAGAGCCAGTGGTAGGCCCTCTTCGTGTCGGCCCACGCCGGGCAGGCCTCCTCGCGCAGGAAGTCCGAGACGTCCACGACGAGCCCCCGGCCCTCTTGCACCATCACGTTGCGGCCGTGGACGTCGTGGGGGCGCAGGCCGCGCGTGCGGGCGTAGAGGAGGGCCCCATCGACGTCTTCTATGACGCGCTCGGGGATCGGCAGCCCGAGGCGCAGGCGGTCGTAGAGGGTCTCCCCGCGGATGCGCCCGAGGACGAGGAAGCCCTCCCCGGCGTAGAGGCACTCGGAGAACGCCGGGTGGGACCCGAGGCGGCGGTAGACCTCCGCCTCCTCCTCGAGGCCCGGCCGCCCGGGCGCGTAGACCTTCGCCACCAGGTCCGGGTGGCCGGGGTGGCAGAGGACCGCCGCGTAGTTCCCCGCCCCGAGCAGGACCCATGGCGCGGGGACGCGGCGGGCCACCACGGGGTCGCGGTGGGGGGCGGCACTCTCGATCAAAAGCCCGGGGAGCAGCTCCCGGCGGATGCTTTGGAGCAGCCCGCTCGCGCGTCCCGCCGCGCTAGCTCCCGTAGCGCCGCCCGCGCTGGCGCCCGCGGCGGGGGGTTCGGGGGGCGGGCCCGCCGCCGGGTCTCTCGCGTTCTCTGGCCCGAAGCCGGCGGTGTGCATGGGCGTCGCTCCTTCCTTGCGGCGAAAGACGGGCCTCGCGCGTTGCGCGGTCCGAATGGTATGTGAAGCGCGGGAAGCGACCGGCCCTGCGGGGGGTGCGCTCGTACTGCCCCGGCGAGCGCCTGACGTAGGCGCGGTGCTGGTAGGGTAGGCGGTTGGGCAGGAGCAGGAACCTCTCCAGGTCCTGGTCTTTGGCGTGCGCCTTGGCCGTGATGGTGCTGACGTCGGCCTCCAAGAACGGGTCGCTGCTGTCCCCGTCGCGGTAGCCGATCATGGAGTAGGAACTTCGCATCTTTCTCCCTTCGGGATCCCGGGTAGCGGCGCCTCCGTGAAGGCTACCCCGGCCCGCCGCCGGACGCCAGCGTACGGCCCACGGGGCCCGAGCTGGTGCGGGACCGGGGGGTATCCTACCCTTGGGAAGCCCTTCGCGGCAGACTCGGCCACAAATAGCGCACCGTATGGCTGCAGCGAGGCCTGGCAGAAAACCACGAGGGCTCCCGAACCGCTCCAGGTGGCCGGAAAGTCTCGGACATAGCATTCTTTTCCCCCCACAAACGGCTCTCTGGGGGAAGCATGGGGACGGAAAGGCGCAGGAGGCGGCGCGTTGAGCGCACCGAAGACCGGGAACAGCTGGAGATTTTGTGCGCCTGGGAGGAGCAGAGGGAGTACGAGAGGATCAGGCCGCTGGTCCTCTTCGGCGAGCCGGTCCCCGAGCGTGCGGCCCAGATCGGGACTTCCGAAAGGGCGCTCTACTGGAGTATCGCGGGCTTCGAGGAGTTCGGCCCGGAAAGCCCCTTCGGGTCGGAACCGGCCAAGAGGGCGCGTCCTGCCTGCCTCGCTACGCCGCCTCATCCTGTGCGCAGGGCTCCTGTGCGCGGCGCAGACGGCGTGGGGGGCGACGGCCGGCAACGAGACGGCCCGTCCGCCACGCGACCAACACCTTATTCACCGTACGTCTTAGAAGGGGCTTTCCCCGACGTTCGCTCCGTCAACCGTGCGTGGGGTGCTCGGGGACCTCGCCGAGTTGCCCGCCGAGGTCCTCCGCACGCTCCTGGGCACGCTCCTGGGCCAAGCCCACCTGCCACTCCTCGACGCCCTCTTCGCCGTGCGGGCCGTCCCTGAGGTCCGCGAGTTGCTTGCCTGCCTCGGTTTCCACGACGGCCCCCATCGCTTCCTCGATGGGTTCCCCGCTCCTTTCGGCCTCTGACTCGGCCTGGCGCGTCAGGACCTCGTTGGCCATCTCCGCTACCGTCTGCTCCGATTGCAATGCCTTCTCCTCCTTACCGGGGTGCTCTCTCTACGCCCCCGCCTTCTCGCCCAACGCCGCCGGTCCGCCCTCCGGTACCCGCTCCAACTTGTGGTGCCAGAACAGCTGCGAGCGCCCGTCCTCCATGCGCACGTCGAGGGCCGGGTACTCGGGGTCGCCCCACCTCCCGCTGATCGTGCCCGCAAGCCCCCGCCACTGGGGGCGCAGCCCGGACTCGCCACCCTTACCCTCGCGCCGATGCGCGCCTGTTCGCCCCTCACGTCTCTCGCTCCCCTTCCGCCGTTATCCGAGCTGGTACCCGAGCGGCAGGTGCCTGAGGTGCCACATCCGAAAGCAGTGCCCCACGAAGATCATCGCCTGCTCGGTGGGCATCCCGTCGTTCCTGAGCCTCCCGTACTCGGCCACGAAGGCCCACGAGTCGACGGCGCCGCCAAGCATGTGCTCGGCTTCGTCGTCGTTGCAGGGCGCGCCCACGGACTCCGCAATCCTTTTCTTCGGGTTGTACCAGTGCAAGAACTCCTCCTCTTTGCTGCCTAACACACCCAGTGAAGGCTTGCGAAAGGCCGCGTGCGTTGTTGTATTAGTTGCCGACCAACATCTAGCGCTCGTCATCCTCGATAAGCCGGTGCGCTCTATTCCTTGAGCTGGCTTCTGGCTGCTCCGCCGCTGCGATGCTCTCTAGCGCCCCGACGAGTGGCCCGTAGCGGAAGCCATGCGCCTCCTGCGCAAGCTCGCCTATGGCGAAGTACGCGTCCTGCCGGCTGGCGCAAGCTGCGCAGAAGGGTATGCCGCGGATCTCCACCACCGCCTGGTGGGGACAGGGGTGATCCGTCTTGCTTCGCACCTGGCACGCGTCGCGCTGCTTCGTCGTTGCTTCGGTCAAGAGGACCTTCCTTCTACCGTGAGCCCGACTTTCGGGCGCTCCGGAGGGTAGTGCCATGCGGCAAAAATATACGGACCGGCGAAGCCTCTCCTGTTAGGAGTCGGCGATCGCCAGCCCGAGCGACAAGCCCTGGTCGTGTCACAACGCCAGTGCTTGGGGCTAGTTGTCTATCTTCCTGTACAGCGGTCCTTACCTCCTACTAGAGGTACAACGGCTTGCCCC
>CADCUW010000495.1 GCA_902805985.1 uncultured Rubrobacteraceae bacterium | reverse complement strand
CCGGTCCGATGGCGGCCACCGCCGCGCTCTCGGCGGCGGCGGTGGCGCAGTTTGCCGCCAGAGGTTCCGACGACTTCCTCGCGCTCACCGTCGCGCTCGCTCTCACGACGGGCATAGTGGCCCTGGTAGCGGGACTCCTCCGGTTGGGCTTCCTGGCGAGCTTCATCTCCGAGCCGGTGCTCAAGGGCTTCATAGTCGGCCTCGCCCTCACGATCATAGTCGGCCAGCTACCGAAGGTATTTGGGATCGAGGGCGCCGACGGGAACTTCTTCGAGAAGCTCTGGGGCTTCGTAACCGGTCTCGGCGACACAAACGGGTGGACTCTGCTAGTGGGGCTGGTCTCGCTGGCCCTCGTGGTCGGCCTCAGGCGTGTGGCGCCCGTGGTGCCCGGGTCCCTCGTCGCGGTCCTCTTCGGTATCCTGATCATCGTGCTCCTCGGTATGGACCGCAGGGGCGTGGAGATTGTGGGTACGATCCAGAGTGGCCTGCCCACGTTTGGCCTCCCCGACGTCGCGTTGAGTGACTACCTTAGCCTCGTACCGTTAGCGGTCGGTGTCGCACTGGTCGGCTTCGTGGAAGGGCTCGGGGCCGCGAAAACCTACGCTGCGAGGAACCATTACGAGGTGGATGCCAACCGGGAACTTATCGGCCTCGGCGCTGCGAACCTCGCGGCCGGTTTCTCTGGGGGCATGGTGGTCAACGGAAGCCTCTCCAAGACCGCCGTCAACGGTGGCGCCGGGGCAAGAACACAGCTCTCCGGGCTGGTCGCCGCGGCGCTGACCATAGTGACCCTGTTGTTCCTCACAGGTCTCTTCGAGAGTCTCCCCGAGGCAACGCTGGGGGCGATCGTGATCGCAGCACTGATCGAACTCGTGGACATCCCTTCACTAGTGGGCTTCTACCGGGTCTGGACTCGGAGGCTGGGAAGCATCTACGGTCCGGCGGCGCGTCTAGACTTTATCGCCGCGCTCGCTACGCTCCTGGGTGTTCTCGTATTTGATACGCTGCCCGGGCTGTTCATAGGTATCGCGGTTTCGCTACTGCTGCTTCTCTACCGTACTTCTCGTCCGAACGTCGCTGTTCTCGGCCGTGTCCCGGGCGTCTCGCATCACTGGGGAGACATCACACGCCATCCGGAGAACGAGCGGGTGCCGGGGGTGTCGGTGCTGCGGGTCGAGAGCGGACTCTTCTTCGCCAACGCCGAGCACGTTCGGGAGGAGATCCGGGGCCACGCCGCTGAGGGCGATGTGCACGCCATCGTACTCGACGCCGAGACGATGCCGTTCTTGGATGTGACGGCGGCGGCGATGCTCAACCGTTTGCGGGACGAGCTCGCCGGTCGGGGAGTCCACCTTGTACTAGCGCGCGACGTCGGGCAGGTGCGCGACGTGTTGAGACAGAGCGGGGGTACGGACGATACTGCCTTGCCTTTCGCGTTCCCAACCGTAGAAGAGGCCGTGTCGGCGGCAAGAATGATCCGGGCAAAGGATCCGCGGCAACCATGATCGCTTTCGAATGCTTACGCGGTTCTCGGGTGCGGTCTACCGATCAAAGCTCGCAAGAGCCTCTCATGATACAGCCCGACGAGCAGGGGGGGCGTACTAGGAAGGCCAGGGGGCCGCCGCACGGCAACTGGTACAGAAGGATCAGTGTGCTGCCAACAAAGAGAGGACAGTAGTTGTGGCGACGCTAAGCGTACTGAAGTTCGCGGAGGCCGACGGGGCGGATCGGATGATCAGCCGCCTCGAACAACTGCAGAAGATGCAGATGATCAAGATAGAAGACGCGGCGATAGTCTCGTGGCCCAAGGGGCAGAGGAAGCCGCGCACCCGCAACCTGAGCAACATGACGGGCCTCGGGGCAATGGATGGGGCATTCTGGGGCCTGCTCTTGGGCCTGATCTTCTTCGTTCCGCTCTTCGGGGCGGCCCTTGGGGCGGCGGTGGGCGCCCTGTCCGGTTCGATGACCGACGTCGGGATAGACGACGACTTCATCAAGCAGGTGCGCGAGCACGTGACCGAAGGGACGTCGGCGCTCTTTCTGCTCACCAGCGACGCGGTGGTCGAGCGCGTGAAAGAGGCGGTCGAAGGCATTGACTTCGAGATCATAACGACCAACCTCCCGAAGGAGGAGGAAGACAAGCTGCGGGAGACGTTCGCCGTTTAGCCTTACCTAGCGGCGGTGCGGGACACCCTTCCCGCACCGCTGTCTCTCGACGACCCAGGATGCGCGCCGGCATACCGGCACAAGACCCGGGTTAGACGGAGCACAACACATCGAGAGAACGAAAGGGACAGCCAATAGAACGGGCTACGCGTGGGAGGAGTGTCCACTGACATTCAGAGGTAGCTCCAAGAGGAACCGCAGCGGGACTGGAGAAGAATAGTATGCCCCAGCAGCGAGTCGCCGGGGCCCGTCGCTTCTTCGACCGTCTTCTGTCGCGCGTCAGCCTTCGTAAGGACGTGCCGGCGGGCGTCGTCCTCGGGGTCGAGAGTGTTCCGGACGGCCTAGCTGGCGGGCTGCTGGCCGGCGTGAACCCGGTGTACGGCCTCTACGGGTACATGTTCGGAACCCTCTTTGGTGCGCTCTTCACCAGTTCGGCTTTCATGGCGGTGCAGGCCACCGGCGCCATGGCCGTGGTCATCTCAGACGTTCCCCAGGTACAGGGTGGAAGCCCCGAGTCCGAGGCCGCGTTGTTCACGCTCACCGTGCTCACCGGGGTGGTTATGCTTGGCCTTGGCGTGTCGAGGATGGGTTGGATCATTCGCTGGGTACCCAACGCGGTACTCACCGGGTTCGTCAACGCCGTGGCGATCACCATCGTCCTGGGTCAATTGGATAACCTAACCGGCTACGAAAGCGTGGGTGAGAACCGGGTGCTGCGCGCCTTGGACACCATCTTGAACGTCGGGTCGTGGCTGTGGCCTGCAGTTGCCGTCGGCGTGGTCACCATTGTCTTGATCGTTCTGCTCGAACGAACCCCGTTGGGGGCACTCGGCATGGTCGTGGCGATTGCCGTTGGCTCGACGCTCGTCCATGTGTTCGACCTTTCCGTGGCCCGACTCAGCGACACAACGGAGATTCCCAGTTCGCTGCCCGCCGTGGCCTTCCCCTCGCTGGGACTGCTTGTGTCGTTGCTGGTCCCAGCAGTCTCGCTCGCGTTCGTCGGGCTCGTGCAGGGGGCCGCCATCAGCAGCACGATTCCCAACCCGGACGGTCGCTACCCCGACCCGTCGGGCGACTTCCGAGGACAGGGCATCGCGAACATCGGCGCCGGCCTGCTCCAAGGCATGCCCGTGGGAGGCTCGATGTCGGCCACCTCGATCGTAACCACGGCGGGCGCACGCAGCCGTCTCGCGTTGATCGTCGCCGCTCTCACCATGATCTTCGTGGTCCTCGCATTCTCCGACCTCGTGGGCGCGATCGCGATGCCGGCCCTGGCCGGACTGCTCATCGTCGTCGGCTTCCGCGCCATCGATACCCACAAGGTAGTCATGGTCGCGCGGACGGGCGCCGTCCAGGCCACCGTGATGGGAACGACCTTCGTCCTGACCTTAATCATCCCGCTTCAGTACGCGGTGCTCGTCGGCGTCGGCATGTCGGTCGTTCTCTACGTGGTTCGGCAGTCGAACCGGGTGAGGATCCAGCAGTGGACCGTGGGCCAAGGCGGGGCCATCTACGAGCAACCGCCTCCGTCCGAAGTCGGACCGCACGAGATCCTGATCCTCAGGCCCTATGGCAGCCTCTTTTTCGCCGCGGCCGCCGGCTTTGAAGCCGCTTTGCCGGAGGTGACACCACGATCAAGAGGCTCGGCGGTCATCATCTCGTTGAGGGGCAAAGAGGACCTAGGCAGCACCTTCATCAACGTGGTAAAGCGATATGCCGAGGCGCTACGCGCTCGGAGCAGCCAGCTCATGATCAGCGGCGCCTCGCCGCGGGTCGTGCATCAACTGGAGGTGACCGGCACCATTACAACCATCGGGGCCGACCACGTGTACCCGGCCACGTCGGTCGTTACCGAGTCCACCCTGCACGCCCTGCACGACGCTCAAGCCTGGGCGTCTTCCCCCGAGGACGACCGTGATACGCCGGGCTGAATCGCGCAAATCCATGCGGTCTGCCTCAGAAGGGTTGCTGATGATCTACTGGGCAGCCGCTGCTTCGGGCGCCGTACTCGACACATGGAGGATAGAATGGGTACTTCTGCGCTTCCTGGGCCATGAGATTGGGAGATGCAAGGCGAGCGCGATTTCAACCACCGGGGTCATTCTTCAGGAGAAGGATCTACTTTGTCGGAAGAACAAGAGACCTAGCACGACGTGCGTCCCATACTGGATCATGCGGCGTCCCGTGGAAATGGACTGGGGAAAACTTCTGCGCGGGCTAGCGATGCACCGCCGCGCGAGGGCAACCGGCTCGCGCTGCCAAGGTCGAGCACGGTTCGCACCTACCTTCCGGGCCGTTGACGCGGAGGTCGGTTCGAGAAGGTCGGAAGATTAGAGGAGGTTGACGCCATGATCGCGGGAGCAGATCGGACCTCGTTCGCGAGGGTTGTCGTCGTACTGGCCGCAACGTTCGTGGTGCTGGCGGGGATAAGGCTCGCCGCGCCCGTCCTGAACCCAATCCTTTTCGCGATCGTCTTCGGATTAATTTTCGCTCCGGTCTACGCCTGGCTGCAGAGACGTCTGACGTCCGGCGTCGCGCTCATGATCATGCTCCTCGGCCTGCTCGTGCTGTTCTCCGGGCTCTTCGTCCTCCTAAGCGCATCCATAACGCGGCTGACCGGGCGGCTCGGGTACTACACCGCACAGCTCGACGGTCAGTTAGGCGATCTGCAGGAGATCCTCGCTTCCCTTGGGCTCTCCGAGTTGGACATCGGAGGGGCCGTTGACGCCGGCGCCCTCGTCGGTGCCCTGGGCGCGGTGCTCTCGGGGATCGCGGGCTTCCTGAGCAGCCTGTTCCTGGTCCTGATGATCATGCTATTCCTACTCTCCGAAGGAGGAGCCATGATGGGCCGGCTGCGCTCCGCGGTGGCCTCCGACAACCCGCAGGTGGCCAGGCTGACCGTGATCGGCCAGAGCGTGGTGCTCCAGTTCGGGCTTCGCGGCATCGTCAACCTGGTCACCGCCTTCGGCATAGCGACGGCTCTCCTCTTTCTCGGCGTGGATTTCCCCCTGTTGTGGGGCGTCCTGATCTTCTTTCTTAGCTATATCCCTTATATCGGGCTGGTCTTGGGGGCCGCCCCGGCCGTGCTGCTCGCCCTGGCGGAGTTCGGGTTCGGGCGCGCCCTCGTGGTCGTGGCGGTGGTGGTAGTCGTGAACATCCTGGCGGAGAACGTGCTCTCCCCGACGCTCATGGGGCGCGGGCTCAACCTCTCGCCGACGGTCGTGTTCCTCTCGTTCATCTTCTGGGCCTGGTTGCTCGGCGGTCCCGGGGCGTTCCTGGCGCTACCGATAACCCTCTTCGTCGCCGTGATGCTCGACACCTTCCCGGAGACGAGGTGGATCGCCGGCGTCATGGGCCTCCCCGGCACGTCCGGTGACCGCCCCGCCGAGGCTCCTGCCCTTGAGCACTAGCGTGCGGCGTCGAAGCCTCCGTGGCACCGAGGTCATCGGGCTGGGCGCGCGCTCCGCTCGCGCCTTCTTCGCGCACCGCATGACGACCTACGCCGCGGCACTGGCCTACCGCGGGCTCTTCGGGCTCTTCCCGCTGGTCTTATTGGTCGTCGTGCTGCTCGGCGTGCTCGACCTCGAGGGCTTCTACGGGCGCGCGCTCGCCCCAATGGGATCCGAGTTGCCGAGGAGCGAGATTGCCGTGGTGCCCACCCTCATCGAGAGCGCTCGAGAGCAGGTCGGCAGCGGCCTGCTCTCGTTCGGGGTGGCGGCCTCCCTGTACTCCGTGTACGCCCTGGCCCGTACGCTCGTGGAGGCCCTGAACGTGGCCCACGGGGTGGGGGAGACGCGCCCGGCCTGGAAGCGGCTCCTGCTTCTGGTCGCCTTCGGCCCGGCCCTGGCCGCGACCACCATCGCCGCGATCGGGACCATCCTTATAGGGTCGCGCCTGGCGGAGGGTATCGCCAGGCTGGTCGGGATCGACGAGGCGGCGGTGTTCCTGTGGACGTGGCTTCGCCTCCCCGTCGCCCTCTTCCTGCTGGCGGTGGTGCTGTCGGTGGTGTACCGCTTCGCCCCAAACACGGACCAACCGTACCGCCTGGTCACGCCCGGCGCGGCGGTCGCCGTGGCCGCTTGGATAGTGGCCTCCGTGGGTTTCTCGGTCTACCTGGCCAACTTCGCCGACTACGGCGCTACCTACGGCAGCCTGGGCGCGGCCATAGGCCTGCTCTTGTACCTCTACATCTCGGCTTTCGTGGTGCTCCTCGGCGCGGAGGTCAACGCCGCCATCCAAAACGCTTCGGAAAAACAAGATCCAAGCAAGTAGGGCGAAAGGTTCGACCTCGGGTGCACGTTCCGTGAACCCGGGGTCCAGGTTTACGTGAAGCGCAACCTCCCTCTACTTCGGCGACCGGGTGCTTCGGGAGACCACGCCAGCGTAAAACGGCAAAGCAATGGCGGATCTGAACCCGGACGGCAAGACCGCCGTGTTTCGGAGGCCTTCGGTGGGCCGACGTTGGACCACGTGTGGTGTCAAACGGTCAGCCGAGCAAGAGCCACTGGTCGAGCTCCTCGCGCTTGTAGCGATACCCGGCGCCCCTGGACCGTATGTGCGACCCGCAAGAGTGGGACGCCAACCTGGGGTTGGACGGTAGGCGGTTCCTGGGCTTCAACCCCCACGACGAGGAGGTGCGGGTGGCGCTGGGGCGGCTGCCGAGAGAATACCTGTACCCCTAGGGCCGGCCTCTATGCACCCGAGTGCGTGGAAGGGTTATCCTCCGAACTTCGCGCCGAGGGGGTTCTAGGAAGTTCGGGCCGTCCTGCTAGCCCGCCGGGGCGACCTCGTCCCAGAGTTCGTTGAAGGCGATGCTGTCGTAGAAGGCGGTCGCCTCCACGACCAGACCATCGCGGAACCGCATGATCCACGCGTAGGCGTTCTCGTAGGGCTTCCCGTCGATCCTGGTGCCCTCCCCGACCCGTCCTCCGACCGCCGGCCGCCGCGGACCCGGCCCACGAGCCGCTTCAATATCCGCTTCACGGGTTACCCTTCACGTCCGGCACCGGGCGCCGACCTTTCTTCCGACAAGTAACCTCGATCTATATGTTCCCCCGCCGCGGGCGGCCCATGCATGCTACCCTGAACGAGCGCCGGCATCTTGGTGGAGCCGGTTGAGACGTGGCCGACGGGAGGTGGAAGATCGGCAGGGGCATTTTGGCGGTGGTCTCGGCGCTGGCCGCCTTCGTCGTCGTCTCCCTTCTGGCCTTCCTCGCCGCGCGGTACCTATTGAACGGGATCCTCCTGCCGACCGTTATCGCGATCTTCTGCGGCTTCGCCGCCGCGACGGTGCTCAACGCCACCGACATCCTGGCGCGACGCACCAGACGGGGACCCGGGGGCGGCGAGAACGGCTCCGAAGACGACGCCCGGCGGGACGACGACCGCGCGCCCTAGCCGCGCCGGGCCCGGTCGCACGGGATTTGTTGCAGGCCCCGAGCGGCCGCGCTTCGGGCGCCCGCCGACACGGTGCCGGGACGACGAACGACCGGCGACCGGCCTCGCGTTCCCGAGGACCGCGGCCATCCGACGATAGGGTCGGGACGAACTCGGGGTGGGACGGGTGTGGGCGACTCGCGCGGTCTCTTCGGGGACGGGTTCGGCGGGGCGTAGTCGGGGACATCTCACGATTCCGGGCAGACCTTCGAAAACCGTATCGGTGCGCCGCAAGATGGCCCGGGAACGGGTGAGCGATGCCCGGTAGGGACAGCAGCAAAGACAAGAACGAGGGGGCCATGGACAAAGCCAAGGGCCGGGCCGAGGAGGCCGCCGGCTCCTTGACCAGCAACGAGGACCGAAAGGCGGAGGGGCGCGCCGACCAGGACAAGGGCACCCTCAAAAAGAAGAAGGGCGCCGCGAAGGACCTCTTGAGCTAATCGCGAGCCGACAACCTCGTACCGTGGGCCGGAGCGTAGCAGCCTCGGCCCTCTCTCTTGGCCTTATTCACCAGAGTGTGTGGAAGGGGCGTTCTCCGGGCTTCGCGTGGCCGCGTCCGGCCGTACTGCGCTCCCTCGCCGCCATGAGGCTTTTGCTGAGAAGGTGAATCGGTCGGATGGTTGTGCTAATAGCAGTACAGCCGCGCTCCTACCGGCAGGTCATAGGCCAGACCATCCAGGCCCTGAGGCCGCACATAGAGATGGTGGTCCTCGAGCCGTCCACGCTCGGGGCGAGAGTCACGCGTCTGGACCCCGATCTCGTCTTCGCGGACCGGCCCGACGACGCCGGCGTGCCCACGGGGAGGCCCGCCTGGGTGGAGTTCCGCCCCTACGAGGAGCCGCCCGCCAGGGTGTGCCTGGCGGGGAGGACGTGGGAGCTCGAGGAGGTGGAGCTCTCCGACCTGCTCTCGATTGTGGACGAGGTCGAGGAGCTCTCGCGGACGAGGAGGGACCCGGGCGACTGCTAGCCCCCTTCTCGCCTTTATTCACCGTACGTCCTAGAAGGGGTGTTCTCCGAACTTCGTCCTGAAACTGTCTGAAAACCCTCACGAGTGGGCCAATCGCCTCGCCATAAGGCGGCTCATCGCCGCGTAGATGAAGGCTTCCCCGCTCTCCGGCAGCCTCTCGTAATCCTTGCTCATCCTCCTGTTCTGAGAGAGCCAAGAAAAGGTCCGCTCCACCACCCACCTCTTCGGTAGGAACGGCCTCGGGCCTTTCTGCGGCATGAATCTCTTCGGGTCGATGGCCAAGCCCTCTTTGTTGAACTCCCTAACCCACCTCATCATGACCTCCTCTGGGGCCGGCTTGGGCGGGTGCCTAACGATCTGGGCCGTCCATCCCAGCGTCTTCTCCACCCAGCCGGCTCCCTTGTCTTGGCCGGTGTAACCCGCGTCCATCCACAGATGGTGGAGACGCTCGGGCAGACGATCGCGCGCGGAGAGATTCAGCAAGAGCTTTATGCCGTCGCGGTCTTGTATCTGCGCGCTGTGAACCCTCGCTTCTAGCACCAACCCTTCGGTGTCCACCAGTAAATGTCGCTTTCTTCCTTTGACCTTCTTGGCCCCGTCGTAGCCGCGCTCGTCTCCCCCCACCCCGGTGGTCTTCACCGACTGGGAGTCCACTATGGCGGCGCTAGGCTGAGGATTTCTCTTCAGGCGCACCCGCACTCGCTTGCGTAGAGCGGCGTGCATCCCCTCCCAGGTGCCATCCAAGCGCCAGGCGCGAAAGTAATGGAAGACGGTCTTCCACGGTGGGAAATCGTGAGGAAGCAGTCGCCAGGCACAGCCGCCGCGAACGATGTAGAAGATGGCGTTTAGTATTTCGCGGGTGCTGTGTAGTTTGGGGCGTCCGGTAGCCTTGGGGATGGGTAGGTGAGGTTCGAGGCAGCTCCATTCGGTGTCGGAGAGGTCGCTCTGGTATGCTTTTCTCATGCTCGGTAGCCTACCGAGCGAGCGTCTCAGAACCCCTTTTCAGACAGTTTCCTGAGGGGGTTATGCGAAGTTGGGGCGGTACGGAGGCCGGTCTGTTCCGGTACGGTTCCGGACTGGGGCCGCTGACTTCTTGGAAGTTAGCATTGCCCCGGGCCCCGGCAGGGTAGGTCAGAACGAGAGTTGATACGGTTCAGCTTCACCTTTTGGGGAATCACGCTCCTCCGGGTAAGGTTTGTGGCACTATTTTCGCGTATGTCGGCTCTACCCCCAACCCGCTCCACCCGAACGCCAGACTGCCCTGGCGCTACAGGAGCCCCGCCGACTTTGAGTAGGATAGACTAGGAGAAGCTAGAGTCTGCGTAAGGTCAACGTGTCCGCGCTAGCAGGGGAAGCCCACATGGCAGCGGGAGGGCCTCTCTTTAGTTCCTCCTTCTCGTCTACCGCGCGAGCACCAGGGTGTCGAAAAACTCGACGCCGGGAACTAGAGGAGGACGGCGAGTCCGGCCCAAGGCCGGGACGTGCGGATGCTTCGACGTCCCGTTGGCCGTGTTCTCAGCGACCCACACAGTCGAAAACGGCCGCTACAAGAGAAGGGGTTCGGAGAGTCGTGGGCAGAATACTCGTCACAGGCGCGAGCGGGAATGTTGGCTCTGAGGTCGTACGCCTCCTTGCCGAGGGCGGCCACCCGGTCCGGGCGGCGGCGCGGGATGATAACCGGCTCCGCGAGACGCTCCCGGGCATAGACCACGCCATGCTCGACTTCGAACGCCCCGAGACCTACACAGCCGCCCTCAGGGACGTGGACGGACTCTTCCTCGTGCGCCCGCCGGCGATCTCCGACACGAGGAGGTACATAGTTCCTTTCGTGGACGCCGCCAGGGAGGCGGGGACGAGGCGGGTCGTGTTCCTGTCGCTGCTCGGCGCCGAGAAGAACCCCGTCGTGCCGCACCGCAGGATAGAGCGACACCTCGAAGTCTCCGGCCTCTCCTATACCTTCCTTCGGGCAAGCTTCTTCATGCAGAACCTCTCCACGGTTCACCGGGCGGAGATCCGCGAGCGAAGCGAGATCGTCGTCCCCGCCGGCAGGGGCAGGACGAGCTTTGTTGACGCCCGCGACGTGGCGGCCGTAGCCGCCAAGGCCCTGACCGAATCCGGCCACGAGAACCGGGCATACCCGCTCACCGGCGGCGAGGCCCTCGACTACTTCGAGGTGGCGAACGTCCTTTCGGAGGTCTTGGACAGGCGGATCATCTACGCGAGGCCCAGTGTCCCAGAGTTCGTGAGTGCGGCGCGAGCCGGGGGCCTAACTTGGGGCTTCGCGGCGGTTATGGTCGGGATCTACACCGTGGCGCGGCTTGGCTTCGCGGACACCGTGACAGACGACATCGCCCGCGTCCTCGAAAGGCCGCCCGCAACCTTGCGCCAGTTTACCGCCGACCACCGCGCGGCCTGGGCGTAGCGAACCTCCTGGTATGCAACCTCGCCACAATATCTGCGACCCAGGGGTCTGAGTACCACTCGAACGAAAACACCCGCTAAGGCTTCCGTCAATAGGGAGCGTTTCTGAGTGTAAAGCGGGCACGGATGCTCCATCATCCGGGGAGTTCCTCACGCACTCCGAACAAAAGGAGTACGCTCCGTGCCCGCGCTCCCACCATCATCATCGAGCCAGGAACCGCTCCCGTCCCACCCGCACCAGGGCCGCCGTCCCGTCCTCGAATATCGGGCAGGGGGTCCAGGGCCACGCCCCCCGTGCCCCAGCACGGCCCGCACAGCACCGAGGCGAGCTCCCCGCACCGCGTCTCCGCGACCCGCCACCCGTCCGCGGCCTTGCCGGGCCCCAAAGACCACAGGAACATCCCGGCCTCCTCCTCGTGGCCGAAGACCGCCAGCAGCGCCTCCCGGCCCCGCGAGACGATCCACCACGCGGTCCGCGCCGTCCCCACCGTCTGCGGCCTGTTAGCTTCGATCAGCAAGCCCCGTCCTCTCCCTCGCCCGCACGTGCCGGACCAAGCTAGCCCCCGCCCGATGCCGAAATGGTGATGGTACGCACAGATGGGGCGGTGCCCGGCCAAAGATGGCCCGAAGGGTGCAACGTTCGGGCCGATGGAAGGACGGGGCAATACTACAATGGGTCATGTGGGTTCCTTTGAGCGTACTGCCCACGCGTACACGCGTAGTCCCTTGTGGCAGCTGAGAGGAGAGGCGTCTTGAACGAGAAGACCGACACCGGAAAACCGGCTGTGCCTGGTCCCGTGCCTGGAACGAGGATGACCGATCAGTACGTCCGCGACATCGGTCGGATGGCCTACCTGTGG
>CADCUW010000494.1 GCA_902805985.1 uncultured Rubrobacteraceae bacterium | reverse complement strand
GTAGGGAGGCGGGCTCTCGTTCTCGCCGGGATCGTTGAGGCAGACGAACAGGGAGAGGCCGTCGCACAGCCTCAGGAACCGCAGGTTGCGGTCCAGGTTTCCGATCTCCTCTTCCGTCATGCCGGCCGTGAGCCTCTCCTGGCGGCCGGCCTGGGCCTCGACGAAACGAGCCTCCTCCCCGGTCTTGCCGAAACGGCGAACGAGCGTCTCATAGTGCAGGCTGCAGAGGCACGCCGCGTAGGCGTCCTGACCCTCCAGCCGGTCCAGGCCCTCCGCGTAAGCCCGGACCTTCAACTCGGCCGGGTAGTCCTGGAACGAGTAGGGCCGACCCCTCTCCTCGTTCCACGACACCGAAGCGTCCGGCCCCTTCCACGCCGCGTCGTGCTGGGCCACGGCGAAGAGGGTGGGATCGCGCGGCCTGGGAGGGCTCTGCCAGCGGCGGGCAAACTCCCCCGAGGCCAGGGCGTGGTCGTGCTGGCTGATCAGCATAAAAGAGTCGGGTAGCTCTCGAACGATCACGGGTTTAAGGTATCAGGTTCGAGGCTCCAGGTCTCAGGTTCCGGGTACGAGCAAGAGCCTGTTACCCGCGTCCGGATCTCGCGGTCATCCCTCCCGGCGGGCGGCGCTCCACCCATCGGGGCCTGAGACCTTGTACCTAATGCCTCAGAGGCTCTACCCCACCGGCCTGCGGTCGATGGCCTGTGGGGCGAGGAGGTTCGGGTCTTCTAGGAAGGCTTCCTGGGCTTCGTCGAAGCGCTCGGCGGGGACGGTGACGAGGGAGAGGGCGAACCCCTTGGGGAAGGCGCCCTGCCACTCCTCGGCCAGCCTCTCGGGGAGGCCCATGCGCAGGATCTTCTTCTCCAGTTGCGGGCGGCGGTAATAGATTACGAGGCCCACGAGAAAGGCCACGGTCATGACGGCCTGCACGGTGAGGCCGGTTGGGAGGTGGACGGCCCCCATGAGGACGCTCACGGCCGTCACGCCGAGATAGGTGCTGAAGAGCTCGAACCACTGGGTCCGGGAGAGCCCGGACTCGACCCGTCCCGTCCGCGCGACCGGCAGGGTCACGCCGACGAGCGCCTCGTCGCGCCGCCGCACGAAGACCAGGTGCGACTCGCCGGGGACGCCGGCGTCTTCCAGCCTCTCGTCCAGGGTCTTTAGGGACGCGAGGTCTGGGGAGACGGCGCCTATCGTGAAGTAGCGGGGCACGCTCATGCTGATTTTCTACCGTGGCTTCCCTGTGGCGGGGGTAAGACGGTTCACGACACTACGGTCGCCCCGGCGAGGACGAGCCCCGCGGTCGCAAGTCCTATGGCGGCTCCGGCGAGCACGTCCACCGGGAAGTGCACGCCGAGGTAGACGCGGGAGAGGATCACGAGTAGACCGGCCGGCACCAGCAGCGGGGCGAAGGCCGGGTAGATCAAGGAGAGCGTCAGGGCCCCGGCTGCGGCCGTCGCGGAGTGGCCCGACGGGAAGGAGCTCGAAGACGGCGTCTTTATGAGGGGGGCTATCTCGGCGTCCCACATAAAGGGTCGGGCGCGGTCGAAGAGGTACTTGGCGCCCTCGGCCAACGTCCAGGAGCCGGCGACGGCGGACCAGGGGACGAGGAGGTTCGGCAACTCAAGTCCCGTGAAGAGGAAGGCCGCGAAGGCAAAGGAGCCCCAGAGGAAACCGGCGGTGCCGACCACCGTGAAGAAGCGCAACACGGCCGTGAGCGGCGTCCACTTGATGCCGAACACAGCCCTGAAGGCGGCCCGGTCGAGGTCCCTCACCCTGCGCGCCAAGCCCTTCAAAGCCCTCCGTCCGTCGCCCCGTCCATCCGGCGGACATTGTAGACGAAGGGGCGGGCCTCTCCTACCGAATCCGGTTTCTAAAGTAGAATAGCCTGGAAGTTCGCAGTCGCAATTTCCATAGCGAGGAGTCACGAGCATGAAGAGAGAGCTGATCCAGAAGGCCATAGAAGAGGCCTCGAAGGAAGACGCGAACCTGGTGATCTGGGACCGCCGCGACACCTTCACGGTCGAGAACGGCGACGTGAAGGACATCGAGGCCGAGGACGACCACCTGCGCGTCAGGATGCAGGAGGGCAAGGCCACGGTCTTTGTCGAGTACGACTCGATCTACAAGCTCGTCGTGGACAAGGAGCGCGCGGGCAAGGGCCGCCCGGGCTCCCGCGCCGGTTTCGGCGCCGCTACGGGTTAGCGCGCCCGGCCAGCGCCTGCCGCCGTGGGAGACAAGAGACCCAAACGCCTCGACGAGATGGATGACCTGCGGGACATGGGCCGCTTTCCCATCCCGGTCTACGCCGGCGCGACCTCGAACATCCTGCTGACGATCCTCCTGACGTACCTGCTCAGGGGACGCTTCGACGGTCCGCTGGCGCTGCCGGTATGGGCGGTCGGCATCGTCTCGGCGAACGTGCTGCCGGTGGTCGTGCTCCGCTCGCGCATGGACGAAGGCACGAGCTTCCCGCCCATCGAGGAGATGGGCTTCTTCGGCGACCAGCACAAGTTCTCGAGCTGGGTGTACGCCGTGGCCTCGGGGAACATGCTCTTCTGGGTCATGCTCTCCTGGAGCGTCTTCTCCCGCCGCCGCGACGGCGGGGCGCTCGCCGGCATGCTCGTCCTCGCGTTCGCGTGCACGTTCTTCCCCGCGTGGGTGAGGTTGTTCGGCCGAGACTAGCCGCACGGTCGGCTTTGAAACCCGCCCCTACACGGGGGGCCGGCACGGCGGAGGACCCCCGTCGTGCGATCGATGCGCGCTGCCGGATGCGGGCACCTCTCCCACACGGGTCAGGTAACGCAGCGACAATCGGTGCGTTGCCTGAAGCCTCGAACCTATCTTTCCAGAATCCTGACGCCGTCTTCGCCGGCGACGACGGCGGCGACGGCGAGGTCGACGAAGAGGCCGCATTCGAGGGCGCCGGGGATGGCCTTGATGGCGGCTTCGAGGGCGGCCGGATCTTCGATACCTTCAAAGGCACAGTCGGCGGTGTAGTGGCCGCCGTCGGTGACGAAGGGTTGCTCGGGGTCTGCGCCGTCCATGCGCAGGCGGGGTTTGCAGCCTAAGGCGGTGAGGGCGTCGAGGGTCGCCTGCCAGCCGAAGGGGTCGACCTCGACGGGGACGGGCGACCGGGTGCCCAAAGCGTCCACCGTCTTTGTGGCGTCGGCGACGAGGACGAGGCCCGTCGTGGAGGAGGCGGCGACTATCTTCTCGCGCAGGAGGGCGCCGCCGAGGCCCTTGACGGCGGCGAGACCCGGCGAGATCTCGTCAGCACCGTCCAGGGTGAGGTTGGGCCTGGCCTCCGCGAGGGAGACCATGGGGATGCCGACCTCCCTCGCGAGGGCTGCCGTGCTCTCTGAGGTCGGGATGCCGCGCACCCCGGTGAGCTCCCCGGCGCTCAGCAGCTCGCCGACCCTCATCACGACGAGGGCAGAGGTGGTGCCGGAGCCGAGGCCGACCGTAGCGCCGCTCCTGACGAAGCGTTCGACCGCCGCGTGGGCGGCGT
>CADCUW010000493.1 GCA_902805985.1 uncultured Rubrobacteraceae bacterium | reverse complement strand
TGGCGTCTTTCGGCCCGAGGTAGTGGCTCTTGAGGTCGTTCTTCCCGGAGTCGAGCTCCAGGAGGGCGTCGCGGCCCTTCCACTCGACGTTGGCCGAGAGGCGCCAGGGGGAGGTGAGGAGCAGGCCGGGGAGGAACTTGGCGAGGCGGAGGCCGTACTTGCGCGTGCCGCCGAAGATGGAGAGGGGGCCGTCGAGGTGGAGGCGGTAGCCGTAAGGTGTCGGCTCCAGGCGGTAGATCAGGGCCATCTTCTTGACGTAGTGGAAGACGAGCCTGGCGTCGGCGCCCTCGTCCAGATCGACTACAAGCTCTTTGGCCGCGTAGAGCACGCCCTGTACCTGGGCGACGTTGTAGCGCTCGATCAACCCCTCGGGCGAGGGCTCCTCGAACGCGCCGAGAAGCTGCGCCCCCTGCCGGTCGGCGTACATGATACCGGAGACGTCTTCGAGGCCGGTCTCGGTGGCGACCCTAAGGAGAACGTCGTCGCGGGTCGGGGCTTCTAGCAGGCCCGGCTCGCCCGCCGGCGGTTCCGGGAGGGCGGCGGCGAGCTCGAAGACCCTGGTCCTGACCGTGTACGGATCCGCCTCCGTCGGTGCTTCCCACGTCGCCAACTCCTCCAGAAGCTTCGCGAGCGCCCGTACGATCTTGAACCCCCGCCGCGCGTCGAGCCTGGGGCCCAATTCCTCTTCCAGGCCGGTGAGCCGGGCTTCGAGATCCGCCCTCGGCCCGCGCAGGTTGGCCGCGTACACGGCGCACAGCTCCCGGGCCACCTCCACGACGCGCCCGTCGTCGGGCGAGAGGCGGTGGGGGACTAGCCTACCCCGCGCGAGGCGGGCGATGACGTGCTCCCCGCGCAGCACTAGGCCGGCGCCCCCCGGAAGGACTCCCTGCGGCGACGGGAGGCAGCCTCCTCGCCGGTCGCGGCGGTGACGAGCTCGTAGAGGACGGCCCGCTTGTCCTCCTTCGGGCGGAGGATGCGCCCGAGGCGCTGGACGTACTCGCGCTGGGAGGCGCTGCCGGCGAGGATGATGGCGACGTTCGCGTCCGGGACGTCCACGCCCTCGTTGAGAACGTCCGAGGCGATGATGGCCCGGTAGCGGCCACTCCGGAACCTGTCCAGGATCTCCT
The DNA here is from genome assembly GCA_902805985.1 of uncultured Rubrobacteraceae bacterium. Classification (GTDB taxonomy): domain Bacteria; phylum Actinomycetota; class Rubrobacteria; order Rubrobacterales; family Rubrobacteraceae; genus Rubrobacter_D. The sequence continues at coordinate 10,726 of CADCUW010000493.1, read as the reverse complement.
TGCGCTCCCTGGCGGGCGTCTCGTAGGTTATGCCCGGGATCAGGAACCGGCGGGAGAGCGCGTAGACCTCCTCGACGCTCTTGGTGAACACTATGCACCTGTCGTCCCAGTGCTGGCGGAGCAGCGCTTCGAGGGTGACGCCCTTCCTCATCGCGCCCTCCCGGATCTCACGCCGCCGCCGCGCCGCCAGAAGCGCCTCCCTCCCCCCGGAGTGGCTCGTGGAGGCGACCATGATGAACCGTTGCCAGTCCTCTGGGGAGCGCATCGGCAGCCGGTGCTTCTCCAGAAAGTCCCGGTAGACCGCCTCGGCCTGCGCGTAGTCGAAGCGCTCCTGGGCCGTGAGCTCTATCGGCATCCGCACCAACTCGAACGGCGCCAGGTAGGTCCCCGCCAGGTCCTCCGGCGAACGCCGGTACACGACGGGCCCCGCAAGCTGCGGAAGCAGGTCGTGCCCACCGTCGGGGCGCTCGGGGGTGGCGGTGAGCCCGAGCGAGTACGGGGCGAGGAGCATCTTCGGGATGATAGCGTTCTTCGGGGCGGGGAGGTGGTGGACCTCGTCGTAGACGGCGAGGGCGAAGCGGTCGCCGTAGCGCTCGGCGTGGATGTAGGCGGAGTCGTAGGTGGTGACAGTCAGGGGTGTGATCTCGTGGTACCCGCCGCCCAAGAGCCCCACCGTCACCGAGCCGCCGAACGCGTCCGAGAGCACCGAGTACCATTGCTTCAGGAGCGCGAGCGTCGGGACCACTACGAGCGTGCTCCGCCCGACCCGCTCCATCGCGCTCACCGCCACGGCCGTCTTGCCGGCTCCCGTTGGCAGCACGACGACCCCGCGCAGGCCCTCCCGGCCCCACGCCGCGAGCGCCTCCCGCTGGTAGGGGCGCGGCTCCATCGCCACCCGCGACTCCAGCGGTGCCTTCTCGAAGGCGGCGGCGTGGTCCTCGTGCGGCGTCCCGGATTCGCGCAGGCTCAGCACGACCTTGCGGTAGGCGCCCGCCGGGGCCCGCCACTGGCGGGTGCGGCCGTCCCAGACAAAAGGCTCCGGGAGGCCGGAGGAGGCGCCGGTCGCGACGAGGGTGCCCGACTCGTAGTGAAGCTCGATCACGTCTTCAAAAGCATACCCCAGAACTCCCGGCCCCTCACCGGTAGACTGGCGGCGCAAGGTACAGGCCCCATGGAGCGGAGCGCGAGAGTGAAGCACGCACAACAGACCCGGGGGGCCCTGCTCGCGCTGTGCCTCATCCCGCTTCTCCTGGTATCCGCGTGCGCCGGCAACGAACAGCGCCGGAGCGCGGACGAAGGGGAGCGGGAGAAGGCCGCCCGGGCCGAAAAGACCGCGAGGGAAGAGTCGGAGGCGGACCGCATGAGCGTTCGTGAGATGGTGGGACAGATGTTCGTGGTCAGCGTCGGCGGGACAGAGCCGGATTACTTTATCGAGAAGATGGTGCGGGAGAGGAACGTAGGGGGTGTGATCCTCTTTGGCTACAACATGGAGAGCGAGGACCAGGTCAGGGAGCTGACGGCTTCTCTCCAGAGGCTCTCCCTGCGGACGGAGCCCGCGGTGCCGCTCTTCGTCGCGGTCGACCAGGAGGGCGGGGACATCGCCTCGGCACCCTGGGTTGCGCCGCAGCCGGCGGCTGCCGAGGTCGGGAGGAGGGGAGACCCGGCCGAGGCGAGGGCGGTGGCGGCGGAGATCGGGGAGGAGCTCCTGCGGGCGGGGGTGAACACGAACTTCGCGCCGGTGGTGGACACGGGCTTCGGGGCCGCCATCGGCAACCGCTCCTACGGCGAGGACCCCGATCTGGTCTCCAGCATGGGCGCGGAGGCCGTGGAGGGTTTCGAGGGGGCCGGGATCGCCTCGGCGGCCAAGCACTTCCCGAACCACGGCCCGGCCGCCTCGGACTCGCACGAAGAGCTCCCTGTCGTCGACCACGACATGAAGACTGTCCGATCCTACGACCTGCCGCCCTTCCGCGCGGCTGTGGAGGCAGGCGTCCCGATGGTGATGGCCGGGCACCTGCTCTACCCGGCCGTGGACGCGGAGCGGCCCGCCAGCCTCTCCCCGAGGTGGATGGACTTGTTGCGGAACGAGGTCGGCTTCGATGGGGTGGTGGTCACGGACGACCTCGCGATGGCGGGGGCTTCGGGTGGGGGGACGCCGGGGCGGGCGGCGGTCGAGGCCGTAAAGGCCGGGGCCGACCTGCTCGTGGTCTCGAGCCCGCCCGGGCAGCAGGCCGACGCCTACGACGCGGTGGTGGCGGCGGTCGAGTCCGGGGAGATACCGGAAGAGAGAATACGGGCTTCCGTGCGGCGTCTGATCGAGGTCAAGGAGACTTACGGTTTCGCGCGGGGCTGACACATTAGGTAGAATGCTGCCACATATAGGGGTGAAACCGTCCGCGAGCGCCAGGGGGCTCCGGGCAGACAACCGTTCTTGGGAGCGGAAGGAGGAAGTGGTATGGCGGAAGTGACCATGGAAGAGGTCACCAAAATTTACGGCGATGACGTCACCGCCGTGGACAAGATGAACCTCGACATACCCGACGGGGAGTTCGTGGTGTTCGTAGGGCCCTCCGGATGCGGCAAGTCGACCGCCCTGCGCATGATCGCGGGCCTCGAAGACATAAGCGGGGGCAAGGTCTTTATCGGCGACAGGGTCGTCAACGACCTTCCGCCCCGCGAGCGGGACATCGCGATGGTCTTCCAGAACTACGCGCTCTACCCGCACATGAACGTCCGGGAGAACATGGGGTTCGCGCTCAAACTGCGCAAGATGGAGAAGTCCCAGATCAACAACCGCGTCGAAGAGGCCGCCCGCATCCTCTCCATCGAGCACTTCCTGGACCGCAAGCCCAAGGCGCTCTCCGGCGGCCAGCGCCAGCGGGTCGCGCTCGGGCGTGCCATCGTCCGGGAGCCGAAGGCCTTCCTCATGGACGAGCCGTTGTCAAACCTCGACGCCAAGCTCAGGGTCCAGATGAGGACGGAGATAGCCAAGCTCCACAACCGCATCGGCACGACGACCATCTACGTCACCCACGATCAGACCGAGGCCATGACCATGGCGGACCGCATCGTGGTCCTCAAGGACGGCCTCGTGCAGCAGGTCGCGACACCCCAGATCATGTACGACCAGCCGGACAACGTCTTTGTCGCGGGCTTTATAGGCTCCCCGGCGATGAACTTTATGCGGGCCCGCCTGGAGAAGGAGGGCGACGCCCACGTTGTCGTCTTCGGCCGGACGCGCATACCCATAGGCCGCGAGGCGATGGGCGGGGCCAGGGACAAGGGCTACGACCCCGAGTCCTTCACGGGCAAGGACGTGATCCTCGGTGTCAGGCCCGAGCATATCGAGGATGCTGGCACGGAGGCCGCCGAGGCCATCGGCGGGGCCGACGGCTCGAACACGATGGAGGTCGAGCCCCAGGTCATAGAGAGCATGGGCAGCGAGAAGTACCTGTACTTCGAGGTGGCCGGGGACCAGGCCGCGCAACTTGAGAGCCTCGGCGACCTGACCGGTGATGAGGGCGGCAACGGGGCCTCCCCCGACTCTGGCACCTCAGGCGAGATGATGGTCGCCCGCGTCGCCGCCGAGAGCGCGGCCAAAGAGGGCCAGCAGATGCGCCTGGTGATCGACGGGAGCAAGGTCCAGCTCTTCGACCCCGAGACCGAGAAGGCGATCTTCTAGAAAAGAATGGAATTCTTGCCGGACGCGGCCTACGACGGAACGGTCCGTCGGGCCGCGTCCGGCGTCCGTCGGGGGAGTGTCTCCCGGGCGGCCCAAACCACGGAAAGGGACAGCAAAGAATGACGCGAAAGTTCTACGGAAAGACCAGTATGTTGGGAGGTCGCCGGTTCAACCGGCGCGACTTCCTGAAGATGGGCGGCGCGGGGCTTGCGGGGGCGACGCTGCTCGGGGCTGCCGGTTGCGGCGGCGGGGGCGGGAGCTTCAACGGCGAGATCACGGTCGGCTTCGGGCGCGAGGCCTCCGGCACGCTCCAGAAGCTGATCGACCAGTTCAACAAGCAGAATAACGACATCTCGGCCAAGTGGCGGGTCATGCCCTCAGACACGGGGCAGTACTTCGACCAGCTCCGCACCCAGTTCCAGGCCCAGGACGGCAGCCTCACCCTGATCGGGGGCGACGTCATCTGGCCGGCCCAGTTCGCCGCCAACAGCTACATCATCGACCTCTCAGACCGCTTTACCGAAAGCATGCGAAGCAAGTTCTTGCAGGGGCCGGTGGAGTCGAACACCTACGAGGGCAACGTCTACGGTGTGCCGTGGTTTACGGACGCGGGCCTCCTCTACTACCGCAAGGACCTCCTCGAGAAGGCCGGCTTCTCCGGACCGCCCACAACCTGGGACGAGCTCAAGGAGCAGGCCCAGCAGATCATGCAGGACGAGGGTACGAAGTTCGGCTTCGTCTTCCAGGGAGCCGAGTACGAGGGCGGCACGGTCAACGGTCTGGAGTACATCAACAGTTACGGTGGGTCGGTGCTCGACCCCAACGACGCGAGCAAGGTCACTATCGACAGCCCGGAGTCGGTCGCTGGTCTCGAGGCACAGAGGAGCATGGTCTCCGACGGGGTCGCGCCGCAGGCCGTGAGTACCTACGCCGAGCCCGAGTGCGAGGCGCCCTTCCTCGGGGGCGACGCCATCTTCTGCCGCAACTGGCCTTACATGTACAGCCTGGCCGGCACGGAGAACTTCATAGATCCCGAAATGATAGACATAGCGCCGTTGCCGGCCGGCGAGGGGGGCGAGAGCGTCAGCGGCCTCGGCGGGTGGAACTTCTTCATAAACGCCTTCGCCGACCCCGAGGCCCAGGACGCCGCCTGGGAGTTCGTCAAGTTCATGACGGCGCCCGAGCAGCAGAAGTTCTACTCCTTGGGCGGCTCCTACCTGCCAACTTTGACGGCCCTCTACGACGACGCCGAGATCAAGGAGAGCGTGCCCGCGGTCAGGCTGGCGGGGGAGGCCCTCAAGAACACGGTCCCACGCCCGGTCTCGCCGGTCTACTCGGACATGTCTCTGCAGATGGCCGAGCAGTTCAACGCTTCCCTCGGCGGCGACGCCTCGCCCCAGGAGGCCATAAGCTCGCTCCAGACGGAGCTTCAGAGCATCGCCGACCAGGCTCCGAGCTAGCCCGCGAGGATTCGCGCCGGCGGGCCGGGCGCCCGCCGACGGGGCCGACAACAGAGAGAGGTGGGACGTTGTGAGCGTAGCCGCAGAGAAGAAGCGCCGGGGGGGCTTCCTCAAGAGGGAGTTCGGTGACCCGGAGCGACGAACGGCGTACTACATGGTGCTGCCGGCCCTCCTGATCATCCTGATCGTGGCGTTTTTCCCGATCATGTACGCCGTGGTGTTGAGCCTGACGCAGTCCACCGTCGTCCAGACGGGTCCGTTCGTCGGCGTGGCGAACTACGTCGAGATGTTCCAGAACCCGGACTTTCTCGAAGGCCTTACCAACACCGTGGTCTTCACGGTCGTAAGCGTCGCGCTCGAGTTCCTGATAGGGCTCGGCATCGCGCTCGCCATCAACCAGGCCTTCGCCGGGAGGGGGCTGGTCCGGGCGGCTATCCTCGTGCCGTGGGCCTTCCCGACGGTCATCTCCGCGGTGATGTGGCGGCTGATGTTCCAGGATCAAGTCGGCGTCATCAACTACGTCGTCAACACGCTTGGCATCATCAGCCAGCCGATCCTCTCGGACAGGACGCTTCTCCTGATAGCGGCCATCGGCGTGGACGTCTGGAAGACCACGCCCTTCATGGCCCTTCTCCTGCTCGCCGGGCTCCAGACGATCTCCTCTGACGTGTACGAGGCAGCCAGGGTCGACGGGGCGAACGTCCTGCAGCGGTTCTTCCGCATCACGCTCCCGCTGCTCAAGGGCACCATCCTGGTCGCGGTCCTCTTCCGCACGCTCGACTCGTACAGGATCTTCGACCTGTTCTGGGCGATGAGCAACAGGGAACTGGAGTCCCTCTCCACCTTCGTCTACAAGTCGGTGAGGGTAAGCCAGCTCCTGTTTGCCCAGGGTAACGCGGCGTCGGTCTTTATCTTCGTGACGTCGTTCCTTCTGGCCCTGTTCTTTATCTACGGTCTGGGAATGCAGACCTCCACGGAGGAGTAGAGATGGCTAGCGCAACGGCATCCAAGGGCGGCGCGGGGAAGGGGACCCTCAGCGCGGTCCTGTTCTACGTGTTCCTGACGGTCTTCGTCCTGGTGAGCATCTTCCCCCTGATCTGGATCTTCAAGATGAGCATCATCACCCGCGGCGAGCTCTTCCAGTCGCCCCCGACCCTGCTGCCCCAGAACCCCAACGGCTCGGAGTACGCGCAGATCTTCGGCGACGCCGCCTTCCAGCAGGCGCTCATAAACAGCGTCATCATCTCCGGGGTGACGACCGTGATCTGCCTGTTCTTCGGTGCCATAGCGGCCTACGCCATAGCCCGGCTCCGGTTCGGCTTCAAGGGAATCATCATGACGCTGATCCTCGCGATCAGCTTCTTCCCCGGCGTCGCGATCATCGCCCCCCTGTTCATCCAGTTCAGCACATTCGGCATCATCGACACCCTGGCCTCCGTTATCATCACGGACGTCGTCTTCGCCCTGCCGCTTACGGTCTGGCTGCTGGTCGCGTTCTTTAGGGAACTCCCGCGCGACCTGGAAGAGGCGGCCAAGGTGGACGGGGCGACGACGATCCAGGCTTTCCGAAAGGTGATAGTGCCGCTCGCCGCCCCCGGGGTCTTCACGACGGCGATCCTCACTTTCATCTTTGCCTGGAACGAGTTCCTGTTCGCGACGACGTTCCTGCTAACGCCCCAGACCCAGCCTGTGACGGTCGTGATCCCGAACTTCGCCAGCCAGTACACGACGGACTACGGGGCGCAGGCGGCTGCGGCGGTGGTCGTCACCGTGCCGCTGGTGATCATGGTCCTTATCTTCCAGCGCAGGATCGTCTCGGGCCTGACGGCCGGTGCGGTGAAGGGCTAACCTGGAGACGAGCCATCAGAGGGAGAAGCTCTGGGCCCGGGAGATCGAGCCCGGCCGGAGGCTACGCTCTAGCTTTATGGCGGTGGATGCCGCGGTCCGCAAGGATAGCCGCGGCACCCCCTACCTCTCCCTGAAGCTCGTTGACCGCACGGGCTCCGTCGACGCCCGCATGTGGGGCCGTCTCCCGGAGGACCTGATGCAGGAGATCCCGGGCACGGCCTACGTGGACGTCGAGGGCCAGGCCCACGAGTACCGCGGCACGCTGCAGGTGAAGCTGGACAGCCTGCGCGTGATGGGCAGGGATGAGGTCGCCGAAGAGGACTACCTGCCCGCGACCGAGCAGGACCGCCGGGCGCTCGCCGCCGAGCTCGAGACGGTGGGCCGAAGCCTTGAGAACGAGGACCTCCGCCAGCTCTTCGAGCTGATGGTCTCCGACGCCGAGTTCTGGGAGGCGTTCTGCCAGGCGCCCGCAGCCAAGGGGATGCACCACGCGAGGATCGGCGGCCTCCTGGAGCACTCGGTCAGCTGCTCGCGGATCGCGCGCTCGCTCGCGGAGATCTACCCCGTTGATCGCGACCTCCTGCTCTTCGGGGCGATCTTCCACGACGTCGGTAAGGTGCGCGAGCTCTCCTGGAACGCGGGCGGCTTCGCCTACACGACGGTGGGCCGCCTCCTGGGCCACGTCGTCCTGGGCGAACGCCTAGTGTCCGAGTACATCGCCATGCTCCCCGGCTTCCCCGAGGAGCTGAGCCTCAGGCTCTCCCACCTCCTCATTGCCCACCAGGGCGAGACGGAGTACGGCTCGCCCGAACGCCCGAAGACGATGGAAGCCCTCCTCGTCCACCTCATAGACAACCTCGACGCCAGGGCGGCAATGTACCAGGAGTCGACGACGAACGTCAGCCCCGGCGGCTGGAGCCACCACGAGAACCCCCTCCGCCGCGCTCTCTACGTACCCGAGTGAGCATGGCCCCTTCTCGGGGCCTTTCAGCGGCGTCCCCCGAAGCGTCGACGGGGCGGTCATCTCAGAGAGGGAGGTGTAAGAGCGGGTCCCGAAGGCTACCCGGCAGAGATAAGAACCAGAGAGCCGGAACTACCGCTTCTTGCGGCGGTCGTCCTCTTCGTCGTCGTCATCGTCGGCGGCGGAGGTGATCTCCTCCTTGAAGTCATCCACGGCGCGGCGGGCTTCGCTCACGAAGCGGCCGACGTCGCGGGCCATCTTCGGGAGGGAGCCCGGGCCGAAGATGATCAGGAAGATCAGGCCTATCACGACTATCTCGCTGCCTCCGACTCCTAACATGCACCTAATATAACCCGCGGGGTCCACAAGGACAATCGGGCCGCGCGGTGGAAGCGTATATACTCAGACCATGTTTGCCTACGAAGAGCTTTCGCGATGATCTCCTGGAACGCCGCCCGCGCGATAGCGGTCACCCTCGCCGCCCGCACGGAGAGGGCGCCCGCAACCGACTTTGACTACCCCGCCGCCGTCGAGGAGACGCTGAGACCCCTCTCGGACTTCTCCGGGATCGAGCTTCCACCCGGGACGGACGCCGCCCGCCGGCTCGTGGTGGCCGACCGGACGGAGTGGATAGACTTCAACATCGAGGGCTTCGGCGCGCTGATGGAGCCCGTCCTGAAACGCGCGGCCTCGGGCGCCGGGAACGTCACCTGGGCTCTGGGCGGGGCGACGCTGACGGCCCAGATGGGCCTGCTGCTGGGCTTTCTCTCATCCAGGGTGCTCGGCCAGTACGACACGGGGCCCCTGCTCTCCCGGCAGGTGGCCGACGGTCCGGGCAAGGTCTTTTTTCTGGACGGGAACATAGCCGCGGCGGCGGGCAGGCTCGCGGTTCCGCTGGACGGGCTGCGGCTCTGGATCGTGCTGCACGAGATGACCCACGCCCTGCAATTCGAGGGGTACCCCTGGCTGCGCCGCCACCTCGGGAGCCTGCTGGAGAGCCTCATAGGCCCGCTCTCCGAGCGCCTCGGCATGGGGGAGACGGTGCGGCGTCTCTCGACGAACCTCAAGACCGGCGGGCGATCGATGGAGCTCGTGATGAGCCCCGAGCAACGCGTCTCATTCGACAGGATGCAGGCGGCGATGTCGGTGATCGAGGGCTACTCGGACTTCGTGATGCACAACGTCGGCAAGAACCTCGTGCCCCACTACGAGTACCTGAAGGACAGGATGGCCCGTAGCCGGGCCCACCGCCCGCCCTTCGAGACGGCCGTCTTCCGCCTCACCGGGATGGACGTGAAGCTGGAGCAGTACCGCCTCGGCGAGCGCTTCGCCGACGCCGTCGCCAGCCGCCAGGGCATGGATGGCCTCAACCGCGTCTGGGAGGGCCCAGATAACCTGCCGAACCTGGCCGAGGTGCGAGACCCCGGGCTCTGGATGACGAGGATGGAAGGGCTCTAGTGTCCGACCGCGAAGACCCCGTCTCTTTGGGCTACCAGTTCGCCCGCGAGGAGGAGGCTCGCGCCGCCGCTGCGGACCTCGACCGCCGCTTCGACGAGGGAGAGCTCGCCGGCCTGCGCATCTACCGCGTCCGCTGGAACAACGACTTCATGGTAGAAGCGACCTTTCCTCCCGGCGTCCCACCCCCCCGCCTCGAGGACGCCAGGGCCCTCCTCGGCGAGTCCGGCGCCCCCGTCCACCCGGACGACCTGAAAGACTACAAAAGAGCCACGCAAGAAGGTCCCGGCGGCCTCCCCGGCTGGGTCCGGCGCCTGCTCGGGAGTTAAGGCGCGTCTGGCGAATCGGTCTGGCTTCTGCCAGCGCTTGCTTCGAACGATTCGAGCAGAAAAGGCTAACGACTCCGACGACCAGGCGCCATTACGCCGAGCGGACCGGTCAACTCCATCGCCGGTTCATCTAGGATCGCGCCGACGCCTACCGAGCCGACAACTGGTCTGCGACCTCGTCGGGATAGTCGATGCCGAGATGGTCGTGGAGGAGACGCAAGTCTCGAACGTCACCCTCCTGAAGCGCATAGCCGGTGTGAGTGACCATCTGCGTCTCCGCCGACAGACATCGCACGCTCGCACTGTCGACGATTCCCAGACCCGCGAAAGCTTCGGGAGGGAAGACAAAGTCGCTGGTCCAGGCCGGCAAACCATTACCACGCTCATCGAAGCGCACGACGTGAAAGTCGAGTTCGCGCCCCCAATCGTCCTTGAGCACGAATGCCGTGGCGACCTCCACGGCCTGGCCCTCACGCCCGATCAAGGCGAGCGGCTCGGGGCAGCGAGCGGCTCGGGGCAGGGCGCCCAGCGGTTCTCGGGTTGGATCACCTCGAGCGCGAACCCGCGCCGGCTCAGAAACTGAGTGAGGACTCGCAAATTCTCCAAGGCGACAATCGCGTCAAGATCCTTGTGAGGACGAGTCTGGCGCTCAAGCAACGCGTCGATTCCCCAGCCACCATCCACCCAGATCTGGACGCCCCGTGCCAGCAGACCCGAGTAGAGATCTGCGACCTCCTCGCTCGTCACCTGCGTCACCCCGCATTCTCGATTCATCGACTCAGGGTAAATGCGGGTTCACGCTTTAGACCGCCTTATCGCCACCGGCGGTGGGCCTCTTCAGCACAGGACGCCAACACGACGGTTTCAGCGGCTTTTTTGGGGGAACCACCCACGAGCGGAAAGCGGGGGCGACGCGCGCCGACAGGCCGCTCCGCGCTCGACTAATCCATCTTCTGTTCGAGGCGGGTGATCTGCTCCCTAAGCTCTTCGA